>JBAZEQ010000014.1:0-18474 GCA_041653855.1 Ignavibacteria bacterium
GAGTTATTTAACTTCTGCTATTTGAAATTTCCTTTTTGCTCTTTGATATTTGATATTTGTTATTTGTTAACAAGTATAACGCTAAACTCACCTTCACAAGCTACTTCACCGCCGATATATCCTTTAAACGCTTTACCTTTCATCTTACAGAATCCTCTTCTAAAAGAGATTATTTGCATTTCGAAGATTAACTGGTCACCGGGAACAACCTGTTTTTTAAACTTTACATTCTCTATAGAAGTAAAAAAAGCAAGTTTACTATCGACATCATCCATCGTATGCATTAATAAAATCCCGCCGCATTGTGTCATAGCTTCCACAATCAAAACGCCCGGCATTATTGGTTTAGCGGGAAAATGCCCTGTAAAGAACTGTTCGTTGTAAGTAACGTTTTTTAATCCGACTATTCTTTGTGTATCCATTTCGATTTCCAGAATTCTGTCAACGAGTAAAAACGGATATCTATGCGGAAGAATTTTCATAATTGCTTCAATATCGAGTACACCAGCAGAAGATTTCAGCATATTATATTTTTTCACCGTCTTTTTTTGCAGGTATAATTTGCGGAGCATTTTTGTAAACTCGATATTTGATTTATGACCCGGACGAGCGGCAAGAATCTGCCCTTTTATCGGGGCGCCGATTAAAGCCAAATCCCCTATCATATCGAGAACTTTGTGACGGGCAGGTTCATTTTTAAATCTTAACGGTGTATCATCGAGTATTCCACTCGTACCGATTTTTACTTTATTATCGAGTTCAATTTTCTTTTTAAATTCATCAAATTCATTTCCTTTAAATTGTCTGTCAACTATTACAATTGCATTTTCAATATCACCGCCTTTAATTAACCCCTGTTCTTTTAGCATTTCGATTTCTGCCAAGAAGCAAAAAGTCCTTGCAGGAGCAAATTCTGTTTCAAATTCGCTTTGCAAATCGAATAATCCGCTATGTTGCACGCCCAATGCAGGATTACTGAAATCTATCATAACGGAAATCCTGAAATCATTTTTTAAGGGGAGTACTACAATATCAACTTTATCTTCTTCGCTATGATAATGTACAGTATCTTCGATTATTAAATAATCTCTCATTGCTTCCTGTTCAACAAAACCAGCTTTTATTAAAGTGTGAACATAATCAATTGCACTTCCATCCATAATAGGCGGTTCATTGCTATCAAGTTCGACAATAATATTGTCAATTTCACAACCCATAATAGCGGCAAGTACGTGTTCAACCGTATGCACTTTCGCATTACCCATAGCAATAGTAGTTCCCCTCTCGATATCTACCACGTGATCTATGTCAGCCGGAATCTCGGGTGAATTTTCAAGGTCAATTCTCTTAAATTTGATTCCATAATTTTCAGGTGCAGGCTTGAAAGTCATAACTGACCTGTTCCCGGTGTGCAAACCAACTCCGGCAAGCGAAACACTTTTTACAATTGTTCTTTGTTTCTCTAACATCTACTAAATTATTTTTTATTTATAAATTGTTTAAATTCTTCTCTTAATTTTTCTATATATTTTATCGATGCTTCCTGTCTAAGTTCTTCTTTAAAGGGTTTAGCCCTATACCCAGTATACATTCCGGGTTTCGTAATGGATTTCGATACACCAACAGCCGCCCCAATTATCACGTCATCACAAATTGTAATATGCCCTACAATTCCCGCCTGACCGGCAATCACACATCTCTTTCCAATTTTTGTTGTTCCGGCAATACCAACCTGTGCAACTATCACTGTATCCTCACCAATATATACATTATGAGCAATCTGGATTTGATTGTCCATCTTGACACCTTTGCAGATGCGGGTTTCACCAAGTGTAGCTCTGTCAATTGTACAGTTACAACCAATTTCAACATTATCTTCAATAACAACAATTCCCTTTTGAAGAATTTTTTTGAATGAGCCATCTTCATTTTTTGCATATCCAAATCCATCGCTTCCGATAACAGTACCTGAGTGTATATGAACATTATCTCCGAGTATGCAGTCTTTATGTATAACAACATTATGGTCGATTACGCAATTTTTTCCAATCGAAACACCATTAGCAATTATACAACCTTCCAGAATCTTCGTGCAATCTCCAATATTGCTTTTATCCCCTATCTTAACAAAATCACCTATATAAACTTTATCTCCAATTTTTGCATCACTACCAATCAGACAATTATCAGAAATCCCTGACTCATCATTGTTTTCATCTTTATTAAAAAGTTCAAGTAAACTCACAAAAGCAAGATAGGCATCCTGAACTCTAATTACGCAAATATCGCTTCTATTCACTTTAATTTCGTGAGTTTTGGATATTAAGATAGCACCTGCATTCGTAGATGAAAAGAATTTTTCATACAATGGATTGGAAATAAAAGTAATTTCATTTCTGACAGCAGTTTCAATTTTACCGACATTAATAATATCAGTTTCGGGATCCCCGATTAACACCCCATCAACATATTTTGCTATATCCTTAACTTTCATTTCAACCTCTTTAATTTATTTACCTTCGATTACCTTTTGTACCTTAGCAGTCAAATCATATTTCTCGTTAACAAACAGCAATAAAATATCACTATTTCTGTCGAAGACATAATCATAATCTTCTTTATTTGCAACGGTTTCGATTGCTTTGAATATCCTGTCCTGCACCGGTTTCATAAAATCGGTTTGCTTTTGAAAATATTCCCCGCTTTCACCAAACTTTTGGGTTTTAAAATTTGCAATCGAAGCCTCTACGTCTTTAATTTCTTTTTCCATTTGAGTTTTCATCTGGTCGGATAAAATTAGTTTCTTTTTATCAAAATCATCCTTCAAAGTTTTCAGGCTATCCTGCAACTGCCCCAATTCCTTTTGCCATTCACCTACAATATTATCCAGTTTTACTTTGGCATCTTTTGCTTCCTGCATATTATCAATAATCTTTTTAGAATCTATATACCCTACTTTTGTTTGAGGAAACGCAACAGACGTAAAGATTATCGAGAATAACAAACCTGCAATAAGGCTAATTACTTTTTTCAAATTAATGTTATTAAAATTAATTGATACTATTTTAATTTATCAAGTACTTTAAAAGTAATATCGGATTCTTTTTCCCCGTATATTAAATCATCGGTTTTATTAAACACAAAATTTATTTTTAATTCTTTGGCAACCGTTTCAACTGTTTTTGACATTTTTTCAATTAACGGTTTTAGCAGTTCGGATTGTCTTTGAATTAATTCATTTTGTGCTTTTTGTTTATATACTGTTAATGCATCATCGAGTACTTGCAGTTCTTTTTGCAAATCCGAAATTTCATCGCTTAATTTTTTTAATTCCGCATCGGATTTCACCAGACCTGATTCAACGAGTTTCTGAGCTTCTTCATATCTGATTTTAAATGTCTCAGCTTTGGTTTTAAGCTCGGATTCTTTAGTTTGGAGTGTGTCAGCAAATAATTTTGCGAACGCCTGGTATTCATCTTCTACTTTTTTATATTCAGGCATTTGTTTTATAATACCATCTCTATCAACATATCCGATTTTAATCTGTGAATATGAAAAAGATGAGATACAAAAAATCAATCCCAGTAAAATCACTAATGTTTTAACGTTTAATACTTTCAAGAAATTATCTCCTTATAATTTATTTAATATATTATTTTTTATTTTATAAACTTTATTTAATCATTAAAATCCTTTTCCAAACTGGAAGTGAAATACCAATTTCGGGTCTTCCCTGTCTTCAATCCTCCTATCAAAGCCATAACCAAAATCAAAGCCAATGAGACCAACAGCAGGTAAATACAAGCGTGTTCCGAAACCAATAGACCTTCTTAGATCAAAAGGATCTGTTTTGGAAATATCAGCCCATACATTTCCAGCTTCAGCAAATACAAGTGCAAAAATCGGGAAGGGGTCTAGCGAAAGAGGATACCTCAATTCAAATCCATACTTGATGGCAACTTTACCGCCAAGCGGATTATAATAGATGTTTTTCGGACCGATATTCCTGTCGTCATATCCTCTAAGAGCAATCGTATTGTAAGCTAAACCGTTTCCACCCATATAAAACAATTCGGTTGGGGGTAAATAGCCGTCACTCCCAATCGGTTTTATAAATGAGAAATTAAAATTGGAATATAAAACAAATTTTTGATTCCTAATCAAAGGTGTATAAGTTTCCACTAAAAAAATGTTTTTGATAAATTCCGTATTACCGGGTAAAAACGGACCACCGGATAGTTCTGTTGAATTTGCAATTTTCGTACCTGTCAGAGGAAACAGAGGGTCATAAACCGTAGAGCGGGTTATTGTCTGCCTTAGACTAATCTGGTCTCTTCTGCCGTTTTGATAATAACCTCCACCATCTATCACATCAGTTTTCTGATATTTTATAGACCAGTCACCTCTGAAATAATCATCGGGAAATTTAAAACGTCTTCCTATATTAAAGACAGCTCCGGTTTCTCTAATATCGTAAGTATAATTCGTTCGAGTGTCAAATAAACTAAAACCAAGAGTAGTCGGTGTATTTAAAAACCAGGGTTCTTGAAAACCAATAGAGAACGTTTGGTAGGTACCCGCTTCACCAAACTGCCAACTAAAATTAAGTATTTGACCTGCACCACCGGAAAAAGGTCTGGATATATCAAAATTATTAAATGTTAATCCAAGTGAGCCTGTCATACCGTAACTTCCACTATACCCAACAGAAGCATTAAATTGGTCAGAGGAACGCTCCTGAACATTAAATTTAAGGTTAACAGTAGAATCATTTTCTAAAGCCAAATCTTGTCCTAATTTTTCCGGATTAAAATAATTAAGAGCATTTAATTGTTGCAGACTTCTTTTTACATTTCCCCTGTTAAAAAAATCTCCGGGTATTGTATATAACTCTCTTCTTAATACTTTATCCTGCGTTTTATCATTTCCTTCAAAACTCACCAATCCAAATTTGAACTGATTATTTTCTGAAATTTTAATATGTAAATCCAGTTTGTTTCCATCAACTACTTTTTCATCAACTTCAGCGTTATAATTTAAATATCCGTTATCATAATATAGTGCACTGATATCCGTTTCCGATTCATTACCATATAAATTATACTGAAATTTCTTGTAATTATACACATCGCCTTTATTCAAACCCAATCTCATCTTCAATGAAGAATCCGGGTAAATTTTATTTCCTTCGAAACTAATACTATTAATATAGTATTTTTTTCCCTCGTCAATTTTTAATTTTAAAGATATATCTTCTTTATCAGCAGAAAGATTTAATTCTTCGCCAATTATTTCTGCATCCCTAAATCCTTTTTCCTTGCAATATGCTATAACGAATTGTTTATCCTCATCAAATTTACTTTTATCAAATGTTGCACCGTCCCAAAATTTCCCCCCATTTTTTTCAGTTGTGTTTTCCATCGAACCCTTCAGCTCTTTCTCTGTTAAGCCTTTATTACCTACAAATTTAATATTCCTGACTGTTAATTTATTACCTTCAATTACTTTAATCCTTATCCGAGCTTCATTATTAGATGAAATAAGCTTATCCACTTTTACTTCAGCAAGAGCGTAACCTTCTTCGATATAATATTGCACAATATTATACTCTATATCTTTTAGTTTTTGCTCCTGAACTACCTCTCCAGTGGTTAGACCAATTCTTTCGGTTAAATCATTTTTTGATATTTTATCATTTCCTATGATATCGATTCCCTCAATTCGTGGTAACTCCTAACCTGAATTACAAGATAAACGTCTTTACCAAATTTTTTATCAACATAAAGAACAATATTTGAAAACAACCCAAGACTCCACAATTTTTTTATTGCATCCCTTGTCTCATCGGATGGAATGGAAATTTCCATACTCTCTTTCAGACCCGAGTAATTTACTATAGTCCTTGAATCATAAAATTTATTTCCCTGAACATTAATACTTGCGACCCTGTATAACACAGGCTCCAAATCATTCTGTGCAAAAGAAGTATTACTACTTAATATAAGTAACGTAAAAAATAATATTACCGATAATTTTATTATTGCTTTAAAACTCATTTTAATATTTATTTACTTTTTTTTTTAATTGTTCACTAACTAATCCGAATCTTCGTTCACGTTTTTGATATTCCCTTATTGCCTCATACAAATGCTCTCTTCTGAATTCAGGCCAGAAAATTTTATCTATATAAATTTCCGTATAGGCAAGCTCCCACAAAAGGAAATTACTAATTCTAAATTCACCACCTGTTCTTATAAGTAAATCCGGCTCAGGTAATGTATTTGTTGTTAAATATTCGGAAAATAATTTTTCGTTTATATCACCCGGTTTAATTTTAGAATTTTTTACATCCAATGAAATATTTTGAATTGCATTCAGTATGTCCCATCTTCCGCTGTAACTGATTGCAAGTGTTAAAGTCATTAATTTATTATTTTTTGTCTTTTCCATTGCATCCTGTAATTCGCTATATACTTTCTCCGGTAGTGATTTCAAATCACCAATTGCAAAAAGCTTTACATTATTCTCGTGTAACCTGTCAGTTTCATCCTTTAGGGACCTGATTAAAAGTTTCATTAAAATCGAAACTTCGGTTTTGGGTCTTTTCCAGTTCTCGGTAGAAAAAGTATATAGTGTCAGGAATTTTACGCCTATCTGTCCACAGCTTTCTACAATATCTCTGATTGAAGTTACACCCTGCTTGTGACCGAATATTCTGGATTTGTTTCTTGATTTAGCCCATCTTCCGTTACCATCCATTATTATGGCAATATGTTTGGGAATCTCTCCAGAATCTTTTAATTTATCCTGAATTGCTTTATCTTTTTTATCCGGTTCTATCAATTTTTAAAAAAATTAATTTTATATTATTATCCTAATTTCATTGCTTCACGAACTTGTAACATTGTATTTTCTGCAACTTTTTTAGCCTTCTTCTCTCCATCACTTAAAACATTTTTAATATAATCAATATTATTCTCCAATTCACTTCTTTTTTGGTGAACCGGCGCGAAATAATCTTTTATTTTTTTTGCTATATTCATTTTACAATCAAAACAACCTAATGTTCCGCTCGTACATCCTTCTCTTATTTCAGATACATCACCGGGGTTAAATTTATTATGATAAGTAAAAACCAAACAAATATCGGGATTTCCCTTATCACCTTTTCTAAGTTTATTAGGGTCGGTAAAAGCTTTTTTAACTTTACTTTTTATCTCTTCTTCTCCATCGGAAATCAAGATTGAATTTCCGAGCGATTTACTCATTTTAGCTTTCCCGTCGAGACCGGGTAATCTTGCAAACTTTGTAATTTTTGGTTCAGGAATCGGAAATATTTTCTTACCTTCATCCAGAGTATATTGCTCATTGAATAAACCTGCAATATGCCTTGTAATTTCAACGTGGGGCACCTGATCTTCACCTACCGGTACGAGGTCGCCTTTATAGAGTAATATATCCGCCGCCTGTAAGACCGGATAGCCCAAATGACCATATGTAATACTTTGCAGATTCATATCCCTAATCTGGTCTTTTAGAGTCGGATTTTTTTCCAATCTCGCTTTTGTAATCAACATCGAAAAAATTAAAAACAATTCGGTATGTTCTTTCACTTGAGACTGTCTGAATATTGGTGATGCTTGAGGGTCTATACCGCATGCAATCCAATCTATAACCATATCAATCGTATCGTTATAAACATTCGATGTATCAAGATTTGTCGTGAGGGTATGATAGTCGGCAATTAAATGATAGTTTTGATACGAATCCTGTAAATGCACCCAATTTTCAAGCGCTCCCACATAATGTCCTATATGTAATTTACCGGTTGGTCGCATACCCGATAATATTATCTTCTTCCTATTCATTTCGATATTATTTTGTACTGTCAATTTTAATTTTTATGATTTTTTCCCCGTCTTTAGTCATTCCGTATTTTTCTCTTGCGATTTTTTCTATTTTTTTATCCGATGTATTTATTTCGTTAATTTCTTTTTTCAATTCTTCACTTTTTTTCTGTTCTTCCTGCAACTGTTTTTCAAGCTGGCTTTTATCCGATTCAAGTTTTATCCGTGTTAGTAAACCTTTGCTGCCAAAAATTGCGAGCCCAATATGAGCTATTATTATAAGTAAAAAAAAGAAAGCAAGTTTATTGTACTTAAAAAATCTTGCAATTTTTTTTATTAAACTATCATCAATTTCTTGTTTGGGTTCAAACATTTTTTAAAAATTCTTTAATGAAAATCCGATAATATTTTCTATCAGTTCATTAAATTCCATACCTTTAGCTTTTACTGCCTTTGGAACCAGCGACAGTTCAGTCATTCCCGGCAGTGTATTAACCTCGAGACAATGCAAATCATCATTATCATCTAAAAGAAAATCCACTCTTGAATATACGGAACATCCCAGCGAATGATACGCTTTTAATGCATTTTCCTGAGCCTTAACACTTACTTCATCCTTTACTTCGGCAGGACAAATATATTCTGTCATACCTTTAGTATATTTATGATGATAATCATAAAATCCATCTTTTGGTTTTATCTCGATTAAAGGATATGCAACATCACCAACAATAGAAACCGTAATTTCTCTTCCTTTTATATACTTCTCAATCATAATTTTATCCGTGTATTTAAATGCCAAATCAATAGCATTTTTAATTTCGGATTCATTTTTTACAATCGTCAATCCAACTGTGCTTCCTTCATCATTTGGTTTGATGACAAAAGGCAAAGATATTCTTCTTAAAATATTTTTAACGTCTATCTTATCTTTTTTAGTCATCACTATCCAGTCTGCCGTAGGAATATCAAAATTTTTGAAAATCATTTTCGAAATATTTTTATCCATAGCAATAGCAGACGATAGAATATCCGAGCCAGTATATTTGATACCTCTTAAATCGAGCAAGCTCTGAATTCTGCCATCCTCACCATATTTACCGTGTAACCCGATAAACGCAATATCAATATTATCAAATAACCAAGAATTTATACAGTCAATCACTTTTCTGCGAGATTCTATTAATAATTTTTCCATTGCATCATAAGTAGGATACTCGGTAGAAACCAAATTCTTAAAAATAATATCCTCTAAAATTTCCTTTTCACCGAAAATCGGGTCAATAACCTTTACATTATGCCCATTTTCCCTTAAAGCTTTTAGAATAGCCATACCCGAAGTAAGGGAAACTTCACGCTCAGACGATATTCCGCCAACAATTAAAGCAATATTCATTTATTTTACCAAATCTAACAATATAATGATTTTAAATATCTATTAAAATAATGAATTTAATCATTATTTTTCCTAAAAAAAACAATAAATACTTGAAATTTTAAATTTTCTGAAAATTTGAAAATTATTGACTTTTTTCAATTCCCAATAAAATATATTTTAAGTATTATATATGACTTCTACAAGGAAAAATATTAAAGCTGACTTACATATCCATTCAAATTTTTCCGATGGAAAGTATTCTCCTTTAGAGATACTCCAAAAGGCAAAAAATGCCGGGTTCTCTGCGATTAGTATAACCGACCACGATAATATTAATGCTATCGATATTGCAAAAAAGTCATCAGACGAATGCGGTATAGAAATAATCCCGGGAATTGAATTCAGTACGGATTTTCAGGGACGGGAAGTACATATTTTAGCTTATTTTATCGATTATAAGAATTCTTCTCTGATAAATTTTATTGAAGGCATCAGAAATTCCCGCATCGAAAGACTTAAACAAATGATTGAAAGATTAAGCCAGTTAAATTGTATAATAAATGCAGAAAAATTTTTAGGTAAGTACTCTTCAAATATTTCTCTCGGGCGTCCTCATTTAGCTCTTGAAATGGTAAATATCAAATTTGTAAGAAATTATGTAGATGCATTTATAAGATTTATTGGGGATGGTAAACCAGCATATGTAAAAAAGCCAAATCCCGATATAAAAAAAGTACTTAGTCTAATTTCGGAGTTAGGAGGTTTGTCTTTCCTTGCTCACCCGGGTAAATATTTTAAAGATACCCAATTGCAGGAAATAATAGATGCGGGGGTAGACGGCATAGAAATGATTCACCCTTCCCACACTTACACCGATATACACTATTTTGAACAAATCGCAGCACAAAATTTTTTGCTTGTAAGCGGAGGTTCCGATTTTCACGGAATAGTCAAATCAGATGAAGAGAATTTCGGAAATTATTATGTAACAGATAAGGAAATTATTAATATGAAAAGAAGACTTTATTAAAATTTATTATTAAAATGAAAATAAAAGATTATAAGATTGCTATTGTAGTTAGCAGGTTTAATGAGGTAGTTACAACTAATTTACTTAGTGGTGCAATAGAAGGCTTAAAACAAAATCAAGTAAAAGAAAAAAACATTAAAGTATTTTATGCACCGGGAGCTTTTGAAATTCCTCTCATACTAAAAAAACTCTGCAAGAAAAAAGGTAATAACAAATTTGACGGATTGATTGCACTTGGCTGTGTAATAAAAGGTGAAACGGCACACTTCGAATACATTTCGAATGAAGTTTCTCACAGCATTGCACAACTTAACCTTGAATTTGAAATCCCGATTGCGTTCGGTGTACTGACGTGTTACACACCTGAACAAGCTTTCGCTCGCTGTGAAATGAATCCCTGTAATGAAGACACAAATAAGGGATATGAATCTGCTATAGCAGTTCTGGATATGATAAAATTATTAAAAGTTTAATAAAGAATAAATAAAAGGGTTAGTTTATTCGACTAACCCTTTTGTAATATCCGTATTAAAACAAGATCTCAATTCACAAATATACCGAAATTACATTGCTATAATTATTTAATCAAAACCATTTTTTTAGTATCCATTAATTTACTATCTACGCATAATGAATAAAAGTAAACTCCGGAAGATAACCATGATGCATCGAAAGTAACTTTATAAGTACCAGCATTCGATACCTGCATATTAACCAAATCCATTACTTCTTTTCCTGTAACATCGTATATTTTAATATTTACATAACCTGTTTTAGGTAAACTGAATGCAATCGTAGTAACAGGATTAAAAGGATTCGGATAGTTTTGATTTAAGGTATATTCCGAAGGTATCTCAATATTGCTATTATTCGATATACCGGTTACAGTATTAGAATACTTTATGATTGTTCCGGCATAACCGGCTATTATAGCTGAATTTGAGTCAATAAAGCATGCCGTATTAATATTATTTGTTATAAATTTTGGCTGAGCTGTCCAATTTAAACCTCCGTTAGTTGTCAATAAGACTGTTCCGGATGACCCCACTGCCATACCGGTATTTTGGTTTCCGAAAGAAACGCTTTTTAGCATATTAGTAGTGCCGCTTGTTTGGGTAGTCCAGTTAGCTCCGCCGTTAGTTGTTCTTATAATTACACCGTTTTCACCAACAATAGTAACGATATCACTATTTGTTACAGCAATACTATAAAGAGTGACTGCAGTTCCGCTTTCAAGGCTGTTCCAGTTTAAACCATTATTTGAGGTTTTAAACACTTTTCCATTCGCACCGCATAAATAGCCAGTATTTACGTCATAAAATCTTATACACTTTAAGTTTAAGGAATCTTGCTGTGCAAAATAGGTTATTGTTGTATCCCAGGAATTTCCACCATCAGTTGTACTGGCATACGTTCCTTTTCCACCGACAACATAACCTGTATTAACATTAATAAAATTAACTGAGAAAAATCCTCTCAAAAGATTTGGTATATTTATACTCGATAATGTAGCCCAATTTGTTCCACCGTTTGAAGTTTTTAGCACTTTTCCGCTATACACGGCATAACATATATTTGCATCTACCTGGTCAGCGTCTATAATCTGATTAGTAACACCGCTTGATTGCAGTGTCCAGGTATTTCCGCCATTAGTTGTACGAATAATTTTCCCCGAAACTCCAACTGCTGTTCCCGAATTCGAGCCTGCAAATGTTACGGCATTTATATCATTTGAGATTACAGAATAAGATAGCTGTGTCCAGTTGGTACCACCATTTGTAGTACGAACTATTATTCCATTTCCGCCTACCATATAATATAAATCCGAATTTACAAAACACAAATCTGTATAACCGCTTCCCGTCGTAATAGGTGTCAGTACAGACCAAGTATTCCCTGCATTAGATGTACGTGCTACCGCGCCCTGTGAACCCACAGCATACCAGGTAGTAGAATTAAAAAATCTGATACAATTAAAAGTCGCCGATGAGCTGATTGGAATAGCAGTCCAATTTAGCCCTGCATTAGTTGTTTTATATATAAAGTTACTTGCACCAGTATAACCTGCGGCAATACCGGTAGAATTATCGATAAAACTAACACTTAGTAACATTGAATTCCTATTGGTTGTATAACTAATGCGAGTCCAATTATCTCCACCATTCGTTGTACGATAAATTGTACTGTCATAAGCCGCTACTGCAACTCCGGTATTTGCATCTATAAAACGAACATCTCCCAATTGAGTTGTTGGGCTTCCAACGGTTTGAACTGACCAGTTTGCACCACCGTTCGTAGTTCGAAGCGATTTTCCAGTAAGGCTTACAATATTTCCCGTGTTTGCATTTATAAAATGAACACTCTTTAATGCATCGGTTAATTCACTTGTTTGAGATGTCCAGTTTACACCTCCGTTTGTAGTCTTAAAAATACTGCCGTAAGAACCAACAGTATAACCGGTATTCGCGTCAACAAAATACATTTTATTTAAATTTTTTTGAGTAATTCCTATATACGAAATTATCCAATTAGTTCCGCCATTTGTGGTACGCAACACCGTGCCTACATTACCTGTCATTACACCTGTATTGGCATTTGAAAAATATACACCGAAAAGATGATTACTCTGCGGATATGGATTTTGCCAAACCCATTGTGAGAATAGAGTAGAAGAATTTAAAAATAGAAAACTTAATGAGAATAGAAGTAAAAGTAATTTTTTCTTATTCATTGTAATTAGAAATTTAAAATTAACAAATTTGCATTGTAAATTAAATATTAATAATATAAGTTACAAATAAATAAAATGTATTTTCTTGGATAATATTTTTGTGAAAAATGCAAAAATTAGGACAAAATAATAAGAAAATAAAATTTACTACTCTAAAATATCTTTACGAGATAGCGGCAATACCCTCCGATATCAGAGAAAAATATCTTCAAAAGCTTCTAAGCTGTCCGAAAACAGGAATCAAGAGGAAAAATTCCACTAATCAAAAAAATGTAAAGCTGTTAGAAATTATAAACGAATCTATAAGAAACGAAGATATGACAAAATGGGATGAAAATGAAATATGTATGGAATTGAATATTTCAAAAAACATGCTGTATTGCCATAAGCACTATATTTTAAAAGGAATAAGGGAGTATTATTTTAACTGGAAAGAAATAGAAGAAAAAGAAATTAAAAGGGATAAGAATACTAATGAGATAGAATATAATTTAAACAGAGCTATATTGATGAACGAAATTGGACTGAAAAGGGAAGCAAAAAGTATATTTTTAAATATATGTAAAATACTTGAAACTAAAAAAAGACGAAATATTGACGATGAACTGATATTATTAAAATCTTATGAAAAATTATGTTTTTATTATTATCATCAAAATAATCGTAATAAATTTAATATTTTCTATTCCGGAATTGAAAAAATTGGAGACAATCTCTTAAAAAGAAATAATTTAAAGAAAAATAAATTTCTCGTTTCCGAAATTAATATAGCTCTATATCATTGTCTTTTAAAAAAGCTTGGTTTCAATATAAAAGAACAAAACAACTTTCCCAAGATGATAGAGCTGTGTAAAAAAATCTACTATGAAGCGAAAAGAATAAATAACCAGGATTTAATTTGTAAGATGCTCACAAATATTAGTGCTATATACCAGGATTTAATGCAATTCGATATGGCATTAAAATACAATAGAGTGGGTTTGAAAATTGCGGAAAAGTATAATATGAGGCAGGAAAATATTTGTTTTTGCATTTCCATAGCATTAGAAGAATATCTTGCAGGCAGGTTAAACTATTCGGAATGCATAAATAAAATGACTAAACTATATGATAGTACTAAATTTATATACCTTAAAAACAATATAAAAGAGAGAATATTGTTTCAGTTCTTCTGCCTTGGGACAGTATCGGAAAGCAGTGACTTTTTATCCGATTTCATAGAAAAATACTATTCATATAATATTATAGTTAAAGGATACAAATCGGCGGTAAGAATGCTGTACTATAAAAAGTTTACTAATTACCTAAATAAAGTTTTTCTTTATAACTACAATACAATTCCAAATTCCACTGAAAAGTCAGTAACGGTCGAAGAAACAAGGAAGGATATAATAACAAAACTTGAAGACTTAGTAACCGAACTGCTATCAAATTTCAACAAAAAACATACCATATATTTTATTATTGAGTCCTATTTATTTATGCTCCAGACTGAATTTTGCAAAGGAAAGAATATGGACTTTGAAAGATTTAACGATATTTACTATAAGATTAAATGGATATTAAAAACAAGGAGCAAAATATTTCAAGGCGATAATGAATTATATAAGTTAATTTCAATATTAAAAATCTGTTCACAAATAATTGAAGGTTCAAGATATCATAACGAGGACGAATTAATTAATAAATACGGGCAGTATTTTGAGTCCTCTTCAAATCAATTATTTGTCGAAAAAAAAGAAAATATTTTACCATACTTTACATTTTTCTCGTTTACTGCCGAACAAAGCAGATGTAAGAGATTAAGAAATAATTCCGATAAGCTTTATTTCAGATTGGAGGAAAAATATCCCGATATCTTTCTTCCAATTAAAAAACGAATTGAAGAAAACAAAATAAACTAATCTGCAAAAAGTGTAATTATTTCCTATCTATCCAATACTTACTATCACACTTACCCGTATCGAGATATATTTTTTCATTTTTAGTGGCTTCATAGTATTTCTCGATTTTCTCTTTATCGTATGACCACCAATCCAATATTGATTCAACTCCGCCTTCCCTATCAAAAATATATTCCGGGTATTTAAAATAATTATGAAAAGCTATATGAAAACTCGGACTGTACCAAAACAATATGTAACCAGTTGACTCAATTAAAAGCTTGTCTATTTGTTTTATTAATTCTATTCTTATATTAGGATTATTTTCAAGGTTATATTTTTCTATTAATACACTTACTCTCTTATCCTCTGTTTCCGACATGTTATCGGTATCTCCAAAACCAGATTCTAAAATGTGCTCAGGATTAGGAATATTCGGTAAAAAAATACTTACAGGGAGTAAATTAAAATTCTTATCTTCAAATAATTTGACTGATGCACCAAAATCAATTTCTTTCAGTACCAGTTTTATTCCGATTTTTCTTAAATCCTCCTGGTAAATCGTGAGAAACCTATCCATGCCTTTTCTAAACGGTAATTCAATTTCGAAGATTTTACCATTCTTTACTAAATAACCACCAGAGTTTTTCTCTTTCCAGCCGGATTTATCTAATAGCATAGTAGCAGAATCGAGATTAAATCCCGTAATAGGATTTTCCGGGTTTGCATAAACCGTACCTGCAAAAAACGAATTCATTAATTCATATTCATTGAAATATAAACTCCCCACTATTTTTTTTCTGTTCAATGCATAATATAAAGCTTTCCTTACTCTTATATCATTTAAAGGTTCTTTCTTTGTGTTTATACAAAGTCCGTAAACCGATTTTGGACTTTCGTTAAATATCCTTCTTTTTAAAATAAATCCACGTTTCACCTCCGGAATATCAAACTTCCTAAACCAGGTCGAAATTTTATTTACGTTTAATACATCGATTTCCCCCTTCAAAAATCTTTCGTAATCGACTAACTCACCAGCAGAAAAAACAAAATTTATTACATCAAAATTATTTTTATTTTGATTTATTATTTCGTTTTCACCCCAGTAATCACTTCGCCTTCTTACCGATATCGATTGACCAATATCAATATCTTTTTCAAGCATTACATAAGGACCACTTCCGGGAATCGGAGTCATCTGGTATTTCTCCAGATAATCCTTTCCCGAAATCCCCTTAATATAATGTGCGGGCAAAACAATAAATCCGGTTGAAATAAGAAGAAACTGCCTCCAGCCCTCGACTTTTGATTTGAAAGAAATAATATATTCACTTTCGGCTGTCGGTTCCTCGAAGGTTTTGAATAACTGGTTTAAATACGGGTCTAATAATCCTTCATCCGTAATTAATTTCCATGTAGCTATAATGTCTTCCGATGTAATTGTTTTTCCATCAGCCCATCTTGCTTTAGGATTTATTCTGAATTTAAAAGTTTTTTTATCATTTGAGATTTTCCAGTGAGTTGCAAGAGAGGGTAAATATTTTCCTGTTAACTGGTCTATTTGAAGTAAAGATTCATACATTAATCTAATACATTTTTCATTGAACACAGTATTACTATTTTTTCCGTAAGGTCTTAATGTTACAGGAGGTTCTTCGCTTAATATGGTTATCTTGCCACCTTTAAATGTTTTTTCACTCTTAATAGAATCATTAATATTATTGGTTTCCCAGTCTTTACCATCGAAACCATCGCCACCTAACTCCGCAGGTACATTCGATACTTTTTCATTACTTTCGTTATATTTTTTTATAGATATCGGTGAAGTATTAAGTCTTAAATCAATACTATCTTTCTTAGAACAAGCATTGCAAAATAAAGCTGAAAAGATAAATAACAAAATATTAATTATCTTTAAAAAATCTGGGAATTTCTTTCCTTTTTTGTATCCCATATTTAGTACTTTTTTGTTAAAACAATTTAAAACTAACTTTAATAACCATATTAAAAATATAGTGTTTTTCAGGATTTCTTTAAATGTAATTGTTAATAATTTTTCACGAGGTATCCTAAAAAAGAAATATCAGAATAAATATTGACAAGTTAATTATTAAAGAGAAGAATAAATTGGGATAACAATTTATGGCAACATAGAGATTGATATATTTTTAAAAAACACTCATATATCCTTAATCACTTCGAGCATTTGTTCGTGAATCAGTCCATTCGTTGCAAGGATTTCTTTTCCGTAAACAGAAAATTTTTCACCTTTAAAATCTGTTACTTTTCCGCCGGCTTCCGTCATAATTAAATATCCTGCGGCAACATCCCACGGATTCAGATTATATTCCCAAAAAGCATCGAACCTGCCGAGTGCAGTCCAGCATAAATCCAATGCCGCCGAGCCAAGCCGCCTGATTGGAATATCCATATTCAGAAATCTCGAAAAAGCCTCGATTGGTTTGTAAGGACAATTAGCCGACACATAAGGAAAGCCGGTAACAAGCAAGGATTTTCTTAAATTATTTTCTTTAGAGACTGAAATCTTTTCATCATTTAGAAAAGCACCTTTTCCTTTTTCCGCAAAAAACATTTCACCCGACATTGGATTATAGACCAAACCGTATATTATTTCTCCTGCTTTTTCGATTCCAATCGACACACAGCAAATCGGAATTTTATGAGCATAGTTTATAGTTCCGTCTATCGGGTCAATTACCCATTTAAATTCCGAATCCGTTTTCAGTGCACCAATCTCTTCGGATAAAATATTATGATTCGGATATTCCGATTTTATAATTTCGATTATTTTTGTTTCGGATTTTTTGTCTACTTCGGTTACTAAATTAGAAATTATATCCTTGCTTTCAATTTTAAATGAACCTTCGAAATATTCTTTAATAATTTTTCCCTATTCGATAGCCGCTTTGTGTAATGTGTTTTTCATAATTTTAAACTATCCCTTCTTTTTTAAAGGAATGTTTTTTGATATTATCTTTAACCATTTTTTCAGAAGTATTAGCATAACAATATACACACAAATGATTACAAGTATTATATTCCCCAATATCTTTACTCATTATACAACCGCATACTTTTCTTTGTCCTTTATCTTTCAAATATGGTCTTTTATGATAATTGGTGTTTTCAAATAGATTTACTTGTTCATTGACATCAACATCTAAAAAATCCATTAATATCCTATCTTTATTAAATAACCTAATAATCAAATCATCATCAATACATTTGTTATGTTTGATTCCAAATTCCTGTAATTCAATATCTTCACAACAGGTCGCCAAATCCAAACCCCATTTTTTATTAAGTTCAGAAAGAGATTTTGCAAAAACTATCATTTTTTCTTTTGTAAACTCCAAATAATTAATTTTTTCTCTTCTAAGATTATTTAGCACTTTATTATATATTTTAATATCAGCATAACTAAATATAAGTTTTTCGGTATATTTATGAATTTTATTTCCAATCTTTTCGATTTTGTCAATTAAATTATTAACATCTAAATCTTTCGTTAATACAAGAGGATCAAATCTCCAAACAACTTTTTCTTTACCTATTTTATCAGATAAAAACTTAAATGTATCGAT
>JBAZEQ010000015.1:0-17251 GCA_041653855.1 Ignavibacteria bacterium
AATCCATTTAATCCGGTAACAATGATAAATTTCGATATTTCTAAAACAGGATATGTCTCGATAAAGGTTTATGATATTTTAGGTCAGGAAGTAGCGACACTCGTAAATGAAAGTAAAAATCCGGGAAGTTATTTTGTCAATTTCGATGGTTCTACATTATCAAGTGGTATGTATTACTACAAGTTAGAATCGAACGGATTTGTAGCTACTAAAAAAATGATGTTGATTAAATAATTATAGTATAGATTTTAATGGAACAAATCTTTCGAGTAGTATATGTTTTTACAGAATTGTTACGGATGAGTTTATTGAAACGAAGAAAATGATTTTAATTAAAAGTCTTTTTTCAATAATAGCTTTAGTAGAAAACAGGCATTAAATAAAAATCGTTCCTAATTTATTGAATTAGGAACGATTTTTTATTAATCTAAAAATAATCTTTTTATTTCTTTACCGGCTCTTTTTTTACATCTTTCTTTTCATCTTTTTTTACATCGGTTTTTGGCGGTGAATATTTTTTGTGTATTCTGCCTTTTTTCCAATCTAACCATCCTCTTGCCCTGTCGAATATTGCTGATTTTTTAAGAGCATCCGATATTTTAGGAATTCTTAAAACCTGACCCGGATAAATAAGGTGCGGATTTTTAATGGTTTTTGGAATTCTTTTTGGAGCACTGATAACTCCATTTTCATTAGCTTCCCAAATGATTGGCCACATATGATGATTATTATATACTTCTTTTCGTGCAGCTATGATAAAGAGATAATCACCTTTTTGAACAGCATATTCGGGAACCGAGATATCTTCCCATTTTGCAAGGCACTCTTTTATCATTCTGAATTTGGTAGTGAAATCAGGATGACATTTAAGGTTGGATTTATTTAGCTCATCGAATTTTTTTAGCACATCATCTTTTGAACCTTCCCTGTTACGGCAGAGTTTATCGACTTTATCAAGTTCGTTTTTAAAATCATTATATTTTTCTTTGCCGCCAACTTCATTCCAGTAATTGTCTTCAGCTTTTTTTAGTTCTTCCTTTTTAGCTTCAACTTTTATAAGGAGGTCGGATTTGTCTTTCTGCAATTCTGCGACTTTAGTAGCCAATTCATCTTTTTTTGCAGTCAATTCAGTCATTTGAGCTTCCCATTGTTCATCGGTCATTTCTTCGGGTTCTTCCATCTCTTCATCCTGAGCGTACGAAGGTTTAAAGCTAAAGATAAAAGAAAATGCAATCAATAAAATTAAAAATTTGTATAATTTCATTTTTTTTGAATCTCCTATCGTTATAATTTATAAAAATTTATTTGCAGTTCTTTACAGCGTCAGCCAATTTTTGGAAATTTTTTATTGACTCATCCTGTTTTGCTATTTGTTTTTGCAAATCTGTTTTTTCACTTTCCAGTTTGCTTACATCGCTTTGAAGCTTTTCGACTTCTGCTTTCAAGTCGGCTAATTGTTTTAACTGTTCTTCGTCCGGTCCGCTGCCACATCCTGCAAGGAAACCGCTTAAAAATGCGAAAGTAATAAGAACGAAAAAGAGCCTTTTAATTTTTACCATTTTAACACCTCCGGTAATTTATTTGTTTATTAAAGAAATCTAATTAACATAAAAGTAAAATGATTTATTTTATTTATCAAGTTATTATAATGATTACTATACATTTTCTTAAATATCCAAATAATTGTCAAAATCCGGTATTTTTGAATAAAAATCAATCTGAAACAAAAATAGTATTGATTACGTAAGAATTAAAAAATAAATTGCTCATTATGGAAAATATTTTTTTAGTACTAAGTTTATTTATTCCACGGATTACATTAGTTCTGTTTTACCTCGTTCATTCTATTCCGTATAATAATATTCCATTTATTGGTGATATTTTATTAACTATTTTTTTACCGCGAGTGTTAATAATTATTTATATCGTGGAGAATTACGGAACACAAAGTCCATGGTTTTGGATACATTTAGTTGTAGCAATATTTATATATATTACCACAAGTAATAAAGTCTCAAAAAGAAAGCTGAAAAGACGATAGTTATTTTATAATAAATTTTTATTTTCCCTGAATAAATTTCTCTAAAAGGAGTTTAAACGGTTCCGAAGTAATACTTGAATATCCTGCATAAGGATGGTCAAGTACATATATCAGGTAAAAAATAAGAATGTTTATTGCGACAAATGTAAATATTAAGATAAGATGTGTTTTACGTGTTCTCGTTGTAAAAAAATATGTATAGCATACTGATACGGAAAAACAAAATGAGAGTACTACCCAGATAATATTCGGAGTGGTTTGCTGCATATCCAGTATTCTTAGTCGTCTATACTGGCTTATCAGATTAAGTTTATCGAGCGAGACCTGGTATATATAAGGATTCATTATTTGTGATACCGGAATTTGAGTGTATGTAAGCCATAAATCGTTAAGAGCCGATTCGGCAACCGGACTGGTTTTTCCCTTAGAGAGTTTTTCCCATTCATCGTCGATTACTGCTTTTGTGTAATTAATAATTTTCTCCGATACTATATTTCGCAGAGAATCCGGCAGTACACGTGTATCTCTATAAAAATTGGATAAATAAGCTGTCTCATTAGTAACATTCCCCTGAGCCTTTTCATAATTATACCAGTTTGCATAAACCATGAATGCAAGTAATACGCTAAAAGATAAAGAAAAAGCATTGAAAATATAACTCGCTACTGTATGGTTTTCAGATAGACGCTCGTGTGTAAGTTTTTTTCTGAAAATTAAAAATCCGATAAATGTAATTAAAAAACTAACTGCTACCAATAAAATTAATTCTAAGAAAAGCGGAAAAATAATCAGATTTATCATAAGCAAAAATTATTGTTCAAGAGAAATATTATCAGTAATTTAGTAGAATATTCTTTTAGATTCAATTTAAATAGAAAGTGTATGCCTCAAATGTTCGGAGTAACGCGAGAAACATCACTTTTTGCTTAAGTATATAATTTTTAGAGAGTCATATTTTTGTGATGTTACAGTGTTTCAGTTTGTACCAATTTGTTACTCTGGAAAATTTACTACCTGATATTTCAATAAATTATTTTTTAGATTCCGTGTAACATTAATGTAACATTGTTACAATTTTGATATTTACTCTAAGATTGTTTAAAAAGTATTTTCTTTTGTATCACTTTTTTTCGAAATGAGAATATGTCAAAGAACAATTACCGTAATATTACATGGTATTCATAAAAAATTGTCAATGCAATAAATGAGTTTGCCACGACAGATGCATAGAGCGCATTTATAGAGTGTATGGAGTGTATAGAGTGGAGTAAATGGAAGATGAACTTATTTTATTGCAGTTCACTTTAGTGAACTGAGTGAATAAAACAAAAAAATGACTTTAGTCACATAAATCAAAGACTGTGGCTAAAGCCAAAAAAATATTACTTTAATATCAGTCAGCTAAAACTGACTGCAATAAATTTTTATTTTTTATATGCTTCGGCTTTAAGGAGAGAAGAGACCGTTATTAGATTGATATCTATTTCTCCCTCTTTCCAATCTTCTGACTTCGATTTCGGTGTCTTTGCTAAAAGTGAGGGGAATAAAACACTAAATTGGAATATTTGTTAACATTTTCAGGTTATCCCCGCAATAAATTGTTTTAGTTTTTAGTTGGTAAGAGGTCATAAGAAAAATTGAAAATTAAATGTAAAAAATAAAAATTACTTTTAAGTATTATTTACTTAAATTCAAATTTAACAAACAAATGTTTAAAATAAATTTACTAAACTATTTTATTAAAACCATTCTTTTTACGTCTGAAAAACTTCCTGTTTCAAGTTTATAGAAATATACACCGCTTGTAAATTGGGATGCATCCCAGCTTACTTCATAAGTTCCCGGTGATAGTTTCTCATTTACTAATGTAGTAATATTTCTCCCAAGCATATCAAATATTTTTATTGAAACAAATATATTTTCTTTTACTTGAAATTTGATATTTGTTGTCGGATTAAACGGATTCGGATAGTTTTGACTTATTGAAAATTCCGTTGGTATTTCGGTGCTGATATTTTGGATTCCGGTAATTAATTCCGAAAGAGGTCTACGCCAAAGTGAATTTCCATATGTTCCTGTAAAAATATAACTATTTGCAATATACAAATTACCAATTGCAGGAATACTATTGAATCCTTCGATTTTTTGAAACCAATTTGTACCATAGTTAGATGAAAGCATAATTCCGTCATAATTATATAATGTACCTGCAAAAACATTATTTCCAATGGTAATAAGAGATTTAACGTAATGATTATTTAAAGATGTCTGTATCCAGTTGGTACCGTTATTTGTTGAACGATAAACACCACCTGTATTAACAGGATAGTTATCAATTCCTGCAAAGATATTATCTCCAAGTATTGCAAGAGAATAAACATCTTGACCATATAGTCCAATAAAATTCCAATTTGCACCACTATTAGAAGATAAAAATACACCACCTGATCCTGTAGGATAATTATATGCCCCTGCATAAATATTACTTCCGTTTAAAGCAAGAGAATATACACTTCTATCGTTCAACGCAGTTTGAGTCCAGTTAGAACCTAGATTCGAAGATAGATATATACCGTTATTTTCGGTTCCTGCATAAATATTGTTTCCGCTTATTGCAATTGAGCGAACAGATTGATTATTCAAAGAAGTTTGAGACCAATTCGCACCATTATTTGAGGAAAGATATACCCCGTTGAATTTGGTAGCCGCATAAATACTATTTCCACTAACGGCAAATGCATAAATTGTAAGATTATTCAAACCAATTTGTACAAAATTAGCACCGTTGTTAGTTGAAAGATAAATACCACTATTTTCTGTACCGGCAAATATATTATTACCGAGTGAAGTAATTGAAAGTACATTTTTATTACTAAAAGCATTAAGATTCCAATTTGTACCATTATTTGTGGATTGAAAAATCCCAACACTATCTGTTCCTGCAAAAATATTATTATTAGAAACAACAAGAGCATAAATTGTTCTATAATTTATGGGTGAATGTGTCCAATTTACGCCGCTATTTGTAGATAAGTAAATACCTCCCGGACCGGGTATTGTGTTATGGGTACCCGCAAAAATATTATTTCCGAGTGTCGCAAGAGAAAGAACCGATAAATTATTCAAGGTAGTTTGTGCCCAACTTGTACCGTTATTGGTTGAAATATAAATACCATTATAAGCAGTTCCTGCATACAGATTAGTTCCGCTTATAACAAAAGAATATACGGATTGATTATTTAATGGAGTTTGTGACCACGAATTTCCATTATTTGTAGAAATGTATACACCATAACTACTTGTACCTGCAAATATATTGTTACCAAAAGTAACAAGAGCATTAACTACTTTATTGTTTAAAGCAGTCTGTGCCCAGTTATTACCGTTATTTGTTGAAATATATACACCGTTGCCAGTTCCTGCAAAGACGTTATTCCCATTTATGCAAAGAGATACGACAGCTTGGCCACTTAAACCTACCTGTGTCCAATTTAATCCATTATTTGTAGAACGATAAACACCACTTCCCGAACAGGATATTCCTGCGTAAATATAAGCACCATTAACCGCAAGTGAATAAATCTCTTGATTATTTAAAGATGTTTGCATCCATGTTGTACCGTTATTCGTAGAGAGAAAAACTCCGTAATTCGTTCCTGCGTATATATTCGTTCCACTAACAGTCAATGAGTGTAAGCATCCACCATATATGCCATCACATTGTGTCCATTGGCACATACAGTTTTCAATTATCAATGTACAATGTACGATTAAAATAAAGATTAACAAGTAAATTAATTTTTTCATAATACTATATTTTTATTTTTCAACTACTTCAATTTATTCCTCAACGAATTGCCTGCGTTTCAATTGGTTATAGTAAGCAAAAATTATTATTCAAGAGAAATATTATCAGTAACTTAACAGAATATTTTGTTAGATTCAATTTATATGTTTTTTCCTTACTTTGATGATTTTTCCGCATAAATATATAAATTGATAACAATCTGATAATATATTATTTTAATCTTTTAAAATCTGCAAATAAAATCTATTATAGAATTATGGAATTCAATTTTGGAAGGTATACTGATAGCTATAAACCAAAAGATAAAATCAATTACTGGACTTCAGCATCGGATTTATTTGAGCAGAAAAAGTATATCGAAAGCTATAAAGAATTTGTAAAATATCTAAGAGACGATGAAATTGGAAATGTGAAGACAATCGAAGGCGGAAACGGAGTTGATTTCGAATTAGTACAGGGTTCAAAGAAAGTCAGCGTAAACTTTTCGGATAAAAAGGTAATTGCGGAATCTTATGTAGCAAGATATGATAAGCTTAGTATTCCGTTTATGAGAAGATTACTTGAAATTAATTACACTCTCTACTATTCGAGGTTTGCTATAAAGGATGATAAAATATTATTAAAGTTCGACAGTAATATATTCGATTGCTCTCCGAATAAACTTTATTTTGCTTTAAAAGAACTTGCAACTAAAGCGGATAAACAGGACGATTTACTGGTTGATGCATTTTCGGTTCTTCATAATGTAGATGAAGGCACGATAGTAAATTATACTGAAGAGATAAAGGAAATAAAATATAAATATTTTTATAAATGGATTTCTGAAGCAATAAAACGTATAAGTGAATTAAACGAAAGCAGGTTCGACGGTGCGATTTCATATATACTTCTTTCCACAATATATAAGGTTGACTATCTGCTGGTTCCCGAAGGTAAACTGACAAATGAAATTGAAAGGTTCAGCCAGTTATACTGGGCAAGTGAAAACAAAAAACTTCTCGAAAAGAATATAATAATCCGTGATGAAATGAAAAAAATTCTCGATATTCCGAAAGAAGAAATTATGAAATCGTTTTATAAAGTAAAAGCAACTTTTGGTATTATAAGCCCTACTGCTTTTTCGAGTGTAACGAGCGTTATTAATGACAATATGGGTAATGTAAAGTGGTATAGCGAAAATAATTATGAAGATATTGCTATTGCCATCTTGGAGTACATTTCTGGGTACTGTTTCTTTACGAATGGAATGCCCAAACCCGTGAGGGAGTTATTCCATATAGTTTCTGTAGTTATTAATCAGGAGTTTTTTTTGGAATATGGAATGATGGATGTTTATTATTTAATAAATGATGATAAACTCAATGATGTATTGATTAAACAAAAAATTTTAGAAATCATTGAAAAAGGCAAAGTGCAATTCACAGAATTAAAATTAGATATATCCAAACTCGATTTCAGCAGCAGGATATTTTTTATAAGTTCGCTTTATAAAGAAATGTTAAATTTAAATTTTAATATATAATATGCATACACAGGAGATTATCAATTTATTCCAGCCAATTTTAGTTCAGATAGCAACTCCGCAGGGAACAGGAACGGGATTTTACCTTCGCGATTATAATTTAATTATCACAAATAACCACGTGGTTCAGAGCAATTCGGAAGTTATGATTAGCGGTAAACTGATTCCTGAGTGTATGTCTCCTGTATATTTTAATGACCCGAAGTATGATATTGCTTTTATCAGGGTTCCGCAGGAAATTAATGTAAATCCTATTCACTTAGGTGTATCCAGACCGGTAGCGGATGGTGAAAAAGTTATAGCTATCGGGCATCCGTATGGTTTGAAATTCACTGCAACCGAAGGAATAGTATCGAAAGCAAAACGGCTTCACAATGGTTTAAATTATATACAAATAGATGCGGCAATCAACCCGGGGAATAGCGGCGGACCGCTTGTTAATAATAATGGTGAAATTATTGGTATAAATACTTTTATAATTGCGGGAGGGAATAACCTCGGCTTTGCATTACCAAACGAATATTTAATAGAATCATTAAATGAATATAAAAACCATTTCGGGGAAATGGCTGTTAGATGTCCATCTTGTATGAATATTATAACTCAACAGAATATAGATGGTGAGTATTGCCCGTTTTGCGGGACAAAAGTCGAACTTCCTGTTATGAAAAAAGATGAAGAATATAAGCCAATCGGAGTAAGTGCTGTGATGGAAAATATTTTAACTGAGCTTGGCAAGGATGTAAAACTTGCTCGCAGGGGACAGTACAGATGGGAAGTAAAAGAGGATAGTGCTACTATACGAATTAACTATAGTGAAAATGGTTTCATAGTAGGTGATGCATATATTTGCAGATTACCGAAAGTGAATATCGGCGATTTATATGAATTTTTATTAAAAGAAAATTTTAATACGGAAGGAATTTTATTTTGTGTAAATAACCAGGATATAATTCTCTCATCTCTTATTTACGAACAATATCTTACATTTGAAACAGGTAAAACCATATTCAACAATCTATTTAAAAAAGCAGATTATTATGACGATTTCCTCATACAGAATTACGGGTGTCTGCCTAGAGTGGTTGAAGAGTAATTCATACAATGTACAATTAGTCAATGTACAATATTAATTTTTTTGAATTAAGTCTCTTTCGAAACGCGTAGTCTTTAATATTTCCTGTAATATTTATAACCTCTTATGCAACCTTTTTCCATACATTCCGTAATATATTTAAACGAAGGAAAATATTATTATACAAAAATGATTAAAATCTCAAGATTAGCTTTTATACTTTGCTTAATGCTTTTATTTTCTGTGTCTGCCTTTTCACAGAACAAAACATCCGGAACAGTAATAAAAGGTTTAGTGGTTGATAAAACCACAGAAACTGCACTTGAATCTGCCACGATACAGGTTTTTAAATCCGAAGATTCATCTTTATATAATGGTGCTTTATCTGATAAAAGCGGGAATTTTGTAATAAATGATATTCCCGAAGGATTATATACGGTAAAGGTAAGCTATATCGGATATGCTACAGCCGTTGCAAAAAATGTTAAAGCAAATAAAGATAAGAAAGAAATAAATTTTGGTACAATCAAACTCGAAATAAATAACGAATTGGTACAGGAGATAAATGTAGAAGGTGAAGCTCCTACTATGACTTTCGAAGGTGAAAAGAAAATATACGATGCTAAAAAAGACCTTACTGCTCAAAACGGTAATGTACTCGATATGTTGAAAAATGTACCTTCAGTAACGGTTGATAACGACGGGAATGTTAGTCTAAGAGGAAGCAGTAATGTGAAAATTTTGATTGATGGTAAACCATCGGCTTTACTTAGCAATGGTACACAAGTTTTACAGAATATTCCTGCAAATACGATTGATAAAGTTGAAATTATTAATAATCCATCTGCAAAATATGAAGCGGAAGGCATTTCAGGAATAATTAACCTTGTTATGAAACAAGGACAGAATGGTAATGCATACAGTGGTAATGTAAAAATGAATGGTGGAACAGAAGATAAATATAATTTTGCAACAGGCGGTTCAATGAAAAAAGGTAAATTTAGTTTAAATGGTAATTATAGTTATTGGAATTATACTTTGCCCGGTAGCTCGAAAATAGATAGGGTAAGCTTTTCAAGTATTGAATCGAGAACTGTTAACCAGGATTTGATTTGGCACTATAAGGGTATATCTCATTATGGCTCTTTTGGGATGGATTATGATATAGATAAAATGAATATTTTATCCTTAGTAGCAAATGTGTTTCAGTATAAAAGGAATATTACTTCAATGAATTATTTGAAATTTTTCAATTCGAATAATATTAGTACATCGAATTTTCATAATAATAATGATGACGGCAGAGATGGATTAAATCTCGATGCTACATTAACATATACTAAAAAATTTGAAGCAAAAGGAAAAGAAATTACATCATTTATAAACTATTCGAGAAGAAGAGAAGATTCTCCGATAAATTATACAAATTTTGATACTCTAAATTCAGCATATTTTACAAAGAAGGATTCATATTATGTATTTAAATTTTTAAACGGGCAGGCTGACTACACTCATCCGTTCGGAGAAAATACAAAACTTGAAACCGGATTAAAATCCAATGCAAGATTTATCAATGGTGAACTTAAATATACATATCTTGATAATATTATAGGAAGTTGGCTACCAACACCCGGTAAGGATAATGATGTAGATTATAAAGATGTTATTTCGGCTTTCTATGTAACATATTCTAATAAATACAAAGATTTTAGTTATCAGGGAGGTTTAAGAGGTGAGCATACTTATCTTGATTTTTCAATAATGCAAGGAACTGAAAAATATAACAAGAACTATTTTGATTTATTCCCGAGTTTGAGTTTGTCTCAGAATATCGGAAAAGAAAACCAATTTCAGTTGACTTATAGCCGTCGAATTAACAGACCGAATCTGTTTTTACTGAATCCATTTGTCGAGCAGTTCGATGAATTTACAAAAAGGTCGGGTAATCCATATCTGAATTCCGAATATATTAATTCGGTTGAGCTTGGTTACACAAGATATATTCCGGTAGGATCGGTAACATTATCAGGTTATTACAGAAATACATATGATGTAATTAATTATTTAAGCAGTGTAGATACAAACGGTGTGTCATTTTCACGTCCCGAAAATAGAGGGAAGTCAAATACTTATGGAATCGAGATGATTTTACAAGGTGGCTTTGCTAAATGGTGGACATTTAACGGCAGTGTGGATTACTTTAATACAAATATTTTTGATAATTCAGCTGTCAACAGCTTTGATAAAACGTATAATGGATGGTCAGCGAGATTTTCGACTAATGCGGCAATTCCAAATATTGTTGATATACAATTGTTCTATTTCTATATGGGCAAGCAGGTAAATTCCCAGGGTGAAATTCAACCGATACAGATGATGAATATTGCTTTACAGAAATCTTTCTTTGATAAAAAGCTCGTGCTTGGATTTAGGGTAAATGATTTGCTTAATCAGCAAAAATTTAATATGCTATCATCGGGTTTGGATTTTTCACAGACAATATTCCAAAAAGTAAATTCAAGAACAGCTTTCTTTACAGTTACATTTAATTTTGGTGAAAACGGTACTTCGATTTCGAAGAGGACATCACAGAGAAAGCAAAGAGAGGTTGAAACAGAAATTCAGCAAACAGGAAATTAGTAATTCGTGATTTTTTAAGCATAATAATCTCCTTTAAAAAAAGGATAAGACCTTGAATAGAAAGTATTTTCAAGGTCTTTTTTTATATACAAAATTATTATATTTTACTTTATAAATTTTATACAACAATGCTAAAAATTTTTCGTATATAAATAATAAATATTCAGTGAATAGTTCGGATAAAAATAATTCGTATAAAGAGCCCAGACTGAGAAACACACTAAAAGAGGATTTTAAAACAGGTGGATTCTTCAGAACATTTCGCAGGGACATCAAAGACCTTAAAGAATATTACATAAGCGAAGAAAATCATAAACGTTTAAGCCAAATGAACTTGATTAAACGTGTATTTGTGTTTAGCTGGTGGTTGTTAAAAAGTATGATATTAAAACTTACGCCATTCAGAAGAATCGTACTGGTTACAGGTATATTATTTTTAATTGTTAGGTTTAATGTATCCTCTGATGGTAATGAAACTTCAGCAAATTCATATCTGTTTGGTGTACTTTTAATTCTTTTTTTATTAATGCTGGAATTAAAAGATAAATTACTCGCACGTGATGAACTGGAAGCAGGACGGCAAATTCAGAATGCACTGATGCCCGAAGAATTACCTCAATTTAGCGGCTGGTCTTTGATGCTTTTTACACGCTCGGCAAATGAAGTAAGCGGAGATATGGTGGATTTTATTAGAATTGAACCGGGTAAAGCGGGATTGCTTATTGCTGATGTAGCAGGGAAAGGATTAAAAGCAGCTTTACTGACTACCAAACTACAGGCTACAGTTCGGTCATTTGTCGAGGATATGGAAATCGAAAAACTCGTATCAAAAGTCAATGATATATTTTACAGGGATAGTTTAAGAAATATTTTTGCTTCGCTTTTATATCTGGAGATATCGGAAAACTCAGGACAATTAAAATATGTTAATGCAGGGCATTTGCCCCCGCTGTTAATAGGAATGAATGGTTTAAAAGAAATGTCAAAAGGAGGTGCGGCTCTGGGTCTTATGAAAGATATAAATTATTATGAGAATAGTTTAGAACTTAATAGCGGAGAATTCTTATTTGCTTATTCCGACGGGCTGACCGAGGCAAGGAATGAATCGGGATTTTTTTACGGAACCGAGAGGTTAATTAATCTATTATCACACTTAAAAAATATTAATAGTGCTAAGGAAATTGGTGATGCCGTAATTGCAGATATGGATAAGTTTTCCGGAGATTTCAGTAATAATGATGATTTGTCAATTTTAATCGTTAAACGTATTTGAAAATAGTTTTTCAGGCTCTTTTAATAAATCGGTAAGCTTGAAGAAAAATTTTGCAACGTGAACGCCATCCATTAAAGCATGATGAACCTGTACTGAAAATGGAATAAATATTTTTTTATTTCGCCGGAAATGTTTTCCCCAAATTATTCGCGGAATCGAATCGTCAGGATTGCCGTTCATAGGGTTTGTTACACTTGTGAATGTAATCCACGGAAGTGCAGAAATAAAAATTAAATCATCTCTGCCTTTTTGTCCTTCCCCTACGTTAATTATCTTTTTAATTTTCGCTGATGCAATTTTATATTCATTCAGAAATTTTTCGAAAGGTTCCGTAAAGTTAAAAATGCAATTGCTGTACAAATCATTATCAGCAAGAACTGTAGTACCGGGATGAACAATATCGTAAACTTTTATTCTCTGACCTTTAATTCTGTACCTGAATTCTTCAAAGTGGTTGCAGGTTTTCATAACGGCAAAAAGAACACCGGAGAAAATAGAGGTTTTATTTCTTCTTGTATAGTGATAAGTTTCGGTAATCTCAATTTCTGTGCAGATATTAAAATGAGGGAATTTGAATTTTCTGAAAAACTCAAAGTGCTTTTTTCTTTTCCAGTTTTTAGGATTGATGTAATGCATATTATCTTAAAAAAAATCGTTCTCAAAGTGTATTTTGAGAACGAGATTTTAATTGATGTTATATTTTATTTACAATACTGATATAGCAATGTATCGGCTTCTGGAAGACCTAATTCTTTCGATTTTTTTAAATCTTCGCAACCTGCTTTACTATTTCCGAGATTGATATCGCATAACCCTCTGAATGCATAGCTATTCGGTATATTAGGATTGCTTGCAATGATTTTATTCATATCATCTTTTGCACCTTCAAAATTCTTCAATTCGAATTTTGCGTTTGCCCTGTAAAATATTGCATTTAAGTTATCGGGTGACAGCTCGATAGTCTTATCAAAATCGGGAATTGAATTGGGAATATCGCCAAGCTGTAACTTGCATAATGCTCTGTATAAATATGCATCGGGAATATTTTGATTTAGCGTGATTACTTTATCTAAATCTATCAATGATTCCTGAAATTTTCCTGTCCCTGCTAGTACAATAGCTTTACTTAGCAATGCATCAGTATTATCTTTATCTATTTCTATTGCTTTTTTAAACTCTTCCAATGCTTTTTCCATTTCCTTCTGATCGGGCTGGGGGCTGTTTATCTGCGCACTGAAGATTTCACTCCCTGCTTTGAAGTGTTTATCCGATTTTCCTTTTTTATTTATGAACGAAATGGAATCCGACGAGTCGGCAAAGTAATAACCAAATCCTAATGCAATTACAACAATAGCTATAATATAATACTTTTTTGGATTATTGTTTGGTTTACCTGTAATTTCTTCATCAATTTCTTCGACTATTTCTTTAAGGTCGAGTTGTGAAAATTCACTTAATTTATTACATTCAGGGCAGGTGAATTCACCTGCTTTAATCTCGTCCGGCTCTAAAATTATGGCACTCTGACAATTTGAACATATTATCTCAAATTGTGATTTACTCTTTCTTTTATTTGATTTCATTATCTGGATTTTAATTAATACAAAATACTTATTTACAACTTGGAATAAAAGATAGAAATGAGAAAAAAATGAAAATAATTAATAATTTCCGACAGGTATTTTGTTTAAATTATTATAATTTAATAATTTCTTTTATCTTATTTTATTAATATCATCTTTTTTGTGAAAGACACTTTATTTTCAATAGATAATTTGCAAAAGTATAAACCATTTGGATGATTAGATGCATCCCAATTAAAGTTATAAGAGCCTGCATCCATTTTTCGATTTATCAGAATTTCAATTTCTTTTCCGAGAACATTGTAAATTCTTAAACTTACAAAAACATTCTTTGCTAACTCAAATCCGATATTTGTCGATGGGTTGAATGGATTTGGAAAATTCTGAGATAAAGAAAATGATGATGGAGTTTCCTCATTGATTTTTCTAATATTTCCTATAATGCTGTATTTTTTGCCGCAAGCATAGAGCCTCGAATACCCCGCAGAATCTTTGTTATAGACCAACCAGACTCTGAAAAGAGAATTTGTAGTAGGAATTCCATTGCTGATAGTAAGAAATGGTTTTTTTGTAGTATCTCCAATAGTTATACTATTTTGAACTATAATGGGTATATTAGTTCCAGAAATTATTCTCGTGCTGTCGTTATCCTGCCTTACATACGTTCCGAGTTGAGCTGTGCCGTCTGCTATTACCGGATATAGGAAAGTAGCGAAATTTCTATTTTCCGACGTGTTATTTTGTATAATAACAGATTGAGCAAAACTTGAGTTATAATATTCCCAGTATGTTTGATATAAACCCCATTTGCCAGACCTATTTGACTCAAAAAAGAATGACTCAGATATGGGAAAGCTACTAAATGCATTAATATTTCTATTATTACCTAAATAAGCGAAAGTATCTGTAATAGACCAATTGTATGAAGCAGTATTTGATTTTCTGTAGTATATCGCAAAATCTCCATTTGTTTTTTTCCGTTCATAAAAAACATAATATCTAACATCGGAATAAAGGTCTTTAGTAACTCCCGGATTTCTGCAAACCGATGTATCGGATATAGTCAAATTTATTTCATATATAATAGTTTTTGTCAATGCATTGAATCTTTTGAAAATAATATCGTTGTTTTTTTCATAGGTAATCCCAAATAAAAAAGAATTAGAAGAACTATCTATATAAATCACGCAGGGCGAATGTTTATCACCAGACGAAGTATCAATCGGGTATTCAGATGTCCAGATTCCGTAGTTATATGTTTTGCCATAAATATTCCATCTGCTGTTTACATAAGATTCCCAAACTATCATAGCTTTATTCAAAGTCCCGGAATTATATGCAATAGATGGATTCTTATTAATATTATTATTATTTGTAATATATGTTATTGAGTCGAGTGGTCCGTTTTCTCCCATTTTTAAAACGCATATATTACAAAAATTTGTTAGTGTCCATCTTTCGAATGCAAGGAATTCGAACGGTGAAGAAGTTATATTACTATTTAATTTAGTTGCAAAGGTTGGATTTTTATCAATATATCCATTTGTAAGCTGTAATTGAGTGTCCCAAAATGAAGTTCCCTGAGCAAATAGAAATGAATTGTAAATAAATATAAAAAATAAAAATAATCTTTTCATTTATTAATTCCTCCTAAAAAATTTGTATTACTTTAATAGTTATTCCAAAATTGTAAAGATTAATTATAAGGGAATAAAATAACTAATATTATTTTATTGAAATGTATTAGGAATGATAATAAAATGCAAGTTATATTTTCATTGATGGAAGCATACTATAGTAAACGGTATTAGGTTATTAATACCGTTTACTATGTTAAAATTTTTTTAATGTCCGGCGTTTTCCTTAACTTTAAACTTTTCTCCGGTTTCTTTTACTATTACTTTATAAAAATCTTTGCTGTAACCGGGCTGGTAAACTTTTGGATTCATTTGTCCGGGTACTTTCGTTTTTATATTTCCGTCCATATATCTTGTGAATAAATACCCATAAAGATTTTTCCACGTCTGGAAAGTCTGCTTTCCTTTTGATAAGGAATATTCTGTGATAAACTTTCTTGCTTCATCGGGATTTTGTTTATATAATTCTACTGCCTGCTCGTCTATATTTTTCACTTCTGCAAAAAAGCTTGTTTCAAGTTCTTTTTGGACGGCTTGAATATCAGGAATCATATCTTTATAACGTGTATAAGCAAAATTAGAAACCTGGTTAAATATCCAGAATACTGATGAATCGCTGAATTCCATCATCGAGCCGTTTCCTTTTGCATAATTCGGTGGTACGCTTAAAATTCCGCAATACATTGGAGCATAAACCGTGCTGTATGTATCATCCACTCCATACCAGAATATTCCGCCAATTGGATTTGGAAGCCATCCGCGTGACTGTGCTACGAATGAAAAACCGGTCTGTTGTGTCGAAGTTGCCCGTTCATTAAAATATGAATGTACCGTATCTATTTTCCACGTAAGAGGTCTCCATCTGTAAGGGCAAACGTAAGGACCGGCACCAATATCCTTTGTCATATCCATTTTTGTTCCTTCGAAGTGGTCCCTCATCATATCCATCACATCGTAATTGGAAATTTTCTTTTCGGGTTTTACCCATAAAGGCATTTTATTTTTTAAGTCCGTTCCCATTGCATAATCGAGATACTTGTCCATTCCTTTTGAAATTTTATTAAATCCCGACCATACTCTTGCTTCACACATTCTTGCACCTTCAAAGTTTAAAGGATTGTATGCATCGCAGAAAGAAAAATCTTCGTCTTTTCCTTTGAAATATCCTTTTGATTTTGCAAAACTGATTACGTCTTTTGAATATAAACAGTTTTCAGGGTCATTAAGAGGGAATGTGGAAATACGTGACTGGTTTGCATGTCCGCAAACGTAACCGTCAGGAATTCTCCTTGCAACCCAGACTGCACCTTTGTTACCGACACCTTTTCCAATCATTTCCATAATCCAGCATTCGTTCGGGTCAGAAATCGAAAAAGATTCACCTTCGCTGTAATAACCATATTCTTCAACCAAATCAGTCATAATCTTAATCATTTCTCTCGCAGTTTTTGCTCTTTGCAAACCAATATACATTAGTGAGCCGTAATCTACAATTGCCGTAGTATCTACTAATTCTTCGTGTCCACCGTAAGTAGTTTCCCCAACAGCTACCTGGTATTCGTTCATATTACCGATTACATAAAAAGTATGGTTTACCTGTTTTATTTTACCGAGCAATTTTCCGGTATCCCATTCGTAAACATCTACGTATGTATTATCAGGATAATCCGCC
>JBAZEQ010000015.1:17261-18192 GCA_041653855.1 Ignavibacteria bacterium
GTTCACCGTAGAGAGTATGAGAATCGGCTGAATAAGTAATCATACACGAACCATCTATAGATGCACCCTTAGTAATCAAAAAATTCGTACATGCATCTGCAAAATTAATTAGAGAAGAAATAAATAAAAATAAAATTATGAGTTTTTTCATATTTTCGTAATTTTTTAATAAAATTAATTAATAAGATAAAAAAATCCCGATGTAAATTAAAGATGAAATTTGAGGATATTAAGTCTAAATTTATGATTTCCTTAATCATATACATTAATAAAAAAACTCATTATTTTGTGTTATATTGCAAGAAATATAAATAAAATTTAAATATATGAGAAAAATAAAATTATTATCACTGGCTGCTGTATTTTTCCTTATCTGTTCAAATTCATTTTCACAGACTGTTTTTGAAGATGCATCTGCATTGAATTTTAAAACTGACGGGACATTTCAAACTGCGGTATTTGATCCGCAAGGCATATTGACAACCGCTAAATTGGTAAAATCATCGTTAGGTACTTTTTTAGAAATAGGGCAATTTGATGAAAAGGGAACATACACAAAAAAATCTTTAATTGATTTAAGCGATGATATTGTCGATTTAAGAGCAAAGTTTAATAAAAACGCAGATAAGATAATTATTTTTTCAAAACTTTTAGATGATAGAGAGTTCCAGCTTGCGGATGTATATACGGGTGAGATAATTAATGACCTTGAACCGGGTGATATAGGGAACTTCGATTTTTCTCCCGACGGTAATACGATTGCCTTTTCTGCGGGAAATAGTTCATATCTATACGAAATTACAGAAGGTGTAATTATTCAAACATATAAAGATAATGTATTCTTAAGTTTTAGCAAAGACGGTAATATGATTTATTGCAAAGGAAAAAATGATGCTGTTAATTACCTGAATACAAAAACCGGTACTGTTTT
>JBAZEQ010000016.1:0-17466 GCA_041653855.1 Ignavibacteria bacterium
CATTTGACCCACGGTTAAAACCGTGGGCTGAACTTCCTCTGGTTACTACGCTCCTGCGTAGTAACCTTTTCCTAGTTGCTAAGCCCCAGCTTTGTAAAGAACAATTAATAATTATTTTTTAATTAACAATTTTAACAATTAAATTATTTCATTATGGTGTTTATCGTTTTCAATCACTATTGCACAACTTGGACCATGTTTCTATCGGTTTTGGATTCGTTTAGTTGTTTTTTTGCAGTGAGCATTTTATTTTATAATGTCTTTATCTCAATTTTTTGATTTGTTTATTTGCTAAAAGTGATTTCATTTGATTAATTGCAATATTATTAAGCTGAACAAGTCTTTCTTTTTGTGATAAACCGTTATGAATCAAAACTGCGTTAATACTTTCTAAATTCGATAAGACAACCAGTTGTTCAAGAGTAGCATAATCTCTGACATTACCTTCTTTACCGGGATTTTTTGTTCTCCATTCACCAGCGGTAATTCCGAATAAAGCGATGTTCAGTAAATCTGCTTCATTAGCATAAACTAAATTAATTTGTGATTTAGAGAGTTGAGGCGGTATAAGCGTTTCTTTTATAGCGTCTGTATGAATTATATAATTAACTTTAGCAAGGGTTCGTTGTAAACTCCATTCAAGTTTTAATCTTTCATTTTCATCATTTTTTAATCTTTGAAATTCTTTGATAAGATAAAGTTTAAACTCGGCACTTAGCCAGCTTCCAAATTCAAAAGCAATATCCTTATGTGCGAAAGTTCCACCCCCATATCTTCCGGATTTTGATAAAAGTCCAATAGCATTCGTTGAATCCACCCACTTTTTGGGAGATAAAGTAAAGCTATTAAGACCTGCCTGTTTTTTAAACCTATCGAATTCGATAGGTTTAAAATCGGGATTATTTAGTTGTTCCCATATACCTAAAAACTCAATTGTATTTCTGTTTCTTAGCCAATTATAAATAATTGTATCATCACCAAAAGATTTAACCATATCGGTTAAAGAGATATAATCCTCATTTCTATGTTTTAAAATAGTTATTTCAGTGCCTTTGACTAAAATAGATGATTTTTTTTCTTTTGACATAATTTTTTTCTTTTTATAAAACCGTCCTCCAATGCGGATTTTCAATTTAAACGTTTTAATTTTTTTTTTTCATTTGACCCACGGTTAAAACCGTGGGCTGAACTTAAGAGCTTTATATTTTACCCAACGGCTAAAATTGTGGGCTACATTTCTACGTTCCGAAGCTGGGGCTTCGGAACGAGTTGAAAAAAATAATATAATTGTAAAAACTATTACTTTTAATCGTTACTCCCTAAAAAATAAATTGGATGCAATGGTAACATATTTTTTTCTTCATCATTTAAAATATTATAAAACTCTAACCATAACTGAATAAAATAATTAATATCAATTAGCTTAATATGTATTCTTGATTCCCGTGCCGTTCGTTCTGATTCACTTGAAAATGTACCGGAAGTAACAAATAATCCAATATCACCAGGTCCATTAAGCAATCCAATAAGGCTTCTAATATCAGAAGGAGGAACAGCTGATTGAGGTTTATGCTTAACCTGAACTTTTATTCTTGGTTCCGAAGCACCTAATGGATCTCTAAAAGCAATAATATCAAGTCCACCATCTCTTCCCTTAGGTGATATAAAGGGAGTATGATATTTCATAGCACGTAATAAAGCTGCAACTAAATCCTGAAATTCATATGCATTTTTCTTAAAGATATGTTCCTTTATTCCCGCAATGGCTTGTTCCTCGAGTTGGTCTAAATTTGCTTTTTGAAGTTGTATTTGATTTTCTTCTAGTTCTTCTTCATCTTGTTCATTCTTTACAGTTTTTACAATATTTATTTCTGCCCATTCTCTATATAATTTTGTAGCATTAGCTAACAGCTTTACGGGTCCAAGTTTTATTGCTTTTTCACCTTCTTCCGTTAAATACCATACACCTTTATTCTTTCTCAAATATCCTGCTTTAATGCAATCGATTGTAAAAAAGTGAAGTATTGATTCCCACCTTACATATCCGCTTTTTTCGTAAATCTCTTTTTCCCATTCGTTAAATTTGACCCTTTCTCGTATTTTATCTATTACTTCTTTACCTTGCAGTTGGCCACCGTTTTCCTTTAATATTAAAAAGGCTTCATAAATTGTTTTTACTGCAACTTGCCTTGATTTTGATAGTTCTTCAAATCCTTTATCCATAATGATTATATTTTTTTAATTTTTATTTTCTACTATTTTTATTTCCTCCTCAATCAAGCCGTAGAGTCCTCTAAGGCGGATGCACAAAACGCATTTATAGACTTCGGTGTCGATTTGGCGGTTGAGGGATTTGCATTTGCGCTCGTAGTATGTTTTTCCTTTGTCGGTTTTAAAAGTAGAATCGAGATTGTACATAATTTAAAAATTATTTTTTGTTACCTGCCCCGGCAGGCTGGAGCGTAGTAACGAGGAAAAAGTGTTTAATAATGAATATAAGCATTGTATTACATATTCAAAACAAAAACCATTATTTCAACAATATCAATACGCCAGCGGTGATGACCAGGTTTGCGAGAGCCAGCGGGAGCATAACTTTCCAGCCGAGATTCATAAGTTGGTCGTAGCGGAACCTTGGTATGGTCCAGCGAATCCAGATAAAGAATAAAACCATCAAAAATACTTTTATGCAAAAAGTAAGAACCTGCAATACGCTTACCCAAAACGCTGGAAGTCCGAAGTTTTGTAAATACGGAAATTGCCATCCGCCAAGGAAGAGAGTAGTTATGAAAGCCGAAGCAACTATTACATTGGCATACTCAGCAAGGAAAAATAAAGCAAACTTCATACTTGAATATTCTGTGTGATAACCGCCGACCAATTCCTGTTCGGCTTCGGGTAGGTCAAACGGAGTTCTATTTGTTTCTGCAAACGAAGCAACCAGAAAAGTAATAAAACCCAAAGGCTGTAGAATTATATTCCATTTCCATCCGAATTGATTTGCTACTATAGTATCGAGTCTTAAGGTACCGTTGATTAAAATTATTGCAAGTACGGAAATTCCCATAGCGAGTTCGTAACTTATCATTTGTGCCGAGGCTCTTAATCCGCCAAGAAGGGAGTATTTATTGTTTGATGACCATCCGCTGAGCGTAACCCCGTATACTCCAAGCGATAAAAGAGCAAGAATATATAATATCCCGATGTTTACATCTGCAATCTGAAGTTTTATTTCCCTGCCGAATAAAATAATTTTATCTCCGAAAGGAATCACCGCAAAAGTCGAAAGTGCCACAACAAGAGAAATAGCAGGGGCAAGCGAATGTATAAATTTATTTGCTTTTTCCGGTACTACATCCTCTTTAAAAAGAAGTTTGATTACATCGACTATGGGCTGAAAAAGCCCCGCGGGTCCAACTCTATTCGGACCAATACGATTTTGTATAAAGGCAGAAATCCTTCTTTCGGCATAAACAGAATAGGCTACGCCTGTCAGTAGCACGATTTCAACTACTAATATTTTTATTAAAGAAATAATCGTATTTAATAACCACTCGGGCATAATCTATAATGAAATTTTTTCTAATTTACTTTTCAAATAACTAATTGCTTCTACTGGTGTAGGGTCAACTTTATTAAGAATTGCAAGATAAAAACTTACCCAGTCGCCGAGGTAAATTAAATCGAAAATTCTTCCGAGCTTATATTTACCGTTACTTTCGAGAGTTAAGATGTTGTCTGCGTATTTTTTAATTATCCCGGAAGTAATATTCATTCTTAACTTTACACGTTCGTTGTCATTTGCATCTTTCAAAAATATAACAATAATTTTCTTTAAAATGTCTTCATTCAGTTTCCATCCGACAAGTTCATTATGGTTCATTTCGGGATATACATTCCCGTATGCAAGTATTTTGGCATTCTCCGAAAATTGTCCGCGCCACCTTAAATTGACAATATCCAGCAAGTCAGCAGAAGAATATACAATGGGCAGTTTACCGTGTAAATCGATTGCTATTTTTAATGCAAGATTTTTATCCGGGTTTAAGTCGGTATATTCTTTTACTCCTTCTTCTAAAATTTTTACAGCTTCTTTTATTTCTTCCCGACGTTCTTTTATAAACCCAAGTTTAATAAAAAGAGTAAGCAAAGTAAAAAACGAATAACCTAAAGCACACCTTGGTTGAAGCCCCCCGGGAATTATTATGTGATTATGCTTATTTTGTCCTGCAATTTTTTTAACCTCGCCGCCACTTGTAATACAAATGATTTTACATTTTTCTTTTATTGCCTGCCTGTATGCCGAAACGGTCTCTTCTGTATTTCCTGAGTAACTTGAAATTATGACAAGCGTGTTTGAGTCTGCAAATTTTGGCAGCGTATAATTTCGGTTGATTGTTACTGGAATCTTGATTTCGTATTGGGAATAGCTTCTAAATAAATCACCGCCGATTGCAGAACCACCAAGCCCGGATATTATAATATTTTTGATTCCTTTTGTGCTGAAGTTTTTAGGCTTAAATTTGGACGCTATGCCGATAGCATTTTTTACCTGTGAGTGAAAATCTTCTAAAATATTGAACATTTTACTCTTATCGATACTCTTAATCATTTTTTTTTCCATTTTCAAAAAAAATTTATTTTTCTAATATAGTTATTTGGTCGTAAAAATTTTCTATTTCGCGGCAAATTTCTATTTCGGTAGAATATGAAATAACTTTTTCTACAAGTTTCTTTGAATCACTGTATTTAATACCCCTTACCGTTTGTTTGATTTCCGGAAAGACGGAGGGATTAACACTAATTTCATCTATTCCCATACCGACTAATATTGGAATTGCCAAAATCATAGAGCCAAGTTCACCGCAAATGCTCACTTTAATTTTGTTTTTATGAGCTTTTTCTGTAATCCATTTTAACGCCCTAATAACGGCAGGATGAAGCTGTCTATACAATCCCGAGATTAACTCGTTACCTCTATCCACCGCGAGAAGGTATTGTGTTAAATCATTTGTTCCTATACTGAAGAAATCAGCCTCTTTTGCAAATTCATCCGCAAGCATAAATACAGACGGAACCTCGACCATAATCCCAACCTGTATTTCTTTATCATAAAAAGCACCTTTTTTATCCAAATCGGCTTTTACTTCATCGAGAATTGTTTTTGCTTTTCTAACTTCATCGAGGGAAGAAATCATCGGGTACATAATTTTAATATTTTTCTTCGCCGATGAAAGTAGTATAGCTCTTAACTGTGTTTTAAAAATTTCAGTTCTATCCAGACTAATCCTGATGCCCCTCCAACCTAAATATGGATTGCTTTCCTTTATTGTCGTAGGCAATACTTTATCGCCCCCAAGGTCAAATGTTCTTATCGTAACCGTTTTTGGAAAAGTTACATTTGCAATGTGTGTATACTCTTCGATTTGTTCAGCCTCGGTTGGAAATTCTCCCTTTGCCATAAATAGGTGTTCCGTTCTGTAAAGCCCTATTCCGCAGTGCCCGCAATTTTGAATGAAATCAACTTCTTCTATAAAATCTATGTTCGATGTAATTTCAATCTTTTTATTATCGAGAGTTTCGCAGGGAAGGTCAACGGACTTGCTGAATTTAGTCTGCTCTATTTCGAAGCGGATTAATTTCTCTTTATATTTTTCAATTGTTTCTTCCCGTGGATGTAATATAATTGTTCCCTCAAAACCATCTATTATAACCGTATCGCCGGTTAACACGTGTTTTGAAATTACCTTCATACCTACTACAGCGGGTATTCTCAATGCTCTTGAGATAATTGCCGTGTGGGAAGTTGTTCCGCCCGTATCGGTTGCATATCCCTGAACTTTTCTTTTGCTGAACAGTATTGTATCTGCGGGGGTAAGTTCGTGTGCAAAAATTATAGAGTTTTCATCTACCTTTGATACGAGTTTTTCTCTTTTCATATTCCTTATCACCCTGTTCTTAACATCTGTAATATCCGAATACCGTTCTTTCATATACTCATCCTTTGCCGTAAGCAATATATTTGCAAGTTTGGAAATTTCATCATGGAAAATAAACCCGGAAGTGCGTTTCTCCTGCCTAATTCTTTTTATTACACGCTCAATAAAAAAATGGTCACTTAATATATCGAGTTGCGCCTGGAATATTTTCGAGTTTTCTTCTCCAACACGCTCTAAAGAAAGATTATAAATTTTGTTTAATTCTTTATTTGAAATTTCAATTGCGTTTTGAAATTCTATGATTTCTTTTTCGGTGTCGCTTTCGGATATTTCGTGATGACTAATGCTGACCTGCCGCCTTGTATATAGATATGCTTTACTTATCGAAATTCCCTGGGATGCGGGAACGCCTTTATATATCTTTTCTTTTGTCAAATCGCGATTTTATTATAAAATATTAAAATAAAAGTTAAAACGGTAGCAATAAAGTCAAAATTTATTGAAATTAAGATTATTTTTTATAGAAATGTTGTTAAAAATTTTTTATTTCATTTTCAAAATCTTTAAAAGAAATTCCTAAAGTTCTCAGATTAGTTTGCATATGAAGAAGAGGAACATCCGGATAATTATTATCTAATATAATAGGTCTATCGAGAGAGTTATCTTTTTTATCCCAGATTTCGTGACTTGATTTAACCCTTTTACAATAACACCCTTTACTTGTCAGATATTTCTTTAGTTTTTTTAATGCTATTGGTTTCAAAATAAGTTTTAAAATAATTTTTAAAAACTATACAAAAATAGTAAATTATTCTCGGTTTGTTTCTGTTGAGGTACAGCTCTTAAACAATCCCCTTATTTACAATACAATTAGACAACCAGAGATATTGGAATTGTTTCGTTTGTAAATGACACCTTATTGGATTTTGCAAATCTCTGTATTGTTTTTGTTTCTATATTAGGAGGCTCGAATAATACCGAAGGTTTTTTTCTTAATGTCCAGCCTAAATTTAGTAAAACTTTTTCCAAAGTTCCTTTTTCTATGGTTTCTTCTAAAAAGATTTCAACATTTTTTTCAAATGATGATTTCGCTTCTTTTTCGGAATAACCATAACCTGACAAATCAAAAGCAGGACAATACGCAACGAAGTATTCTCCTTCTTTAAGAATACCTAAAAGTAATTTTAATTTAATTTCTTTGGTTTTTAACATTTACAGGCTTATTTGCTTTAATTCTTTTAATTTAAATTATAATTAGTATGATAAATTGTCAATACAAATTGTACACTTAGTTTTTCTGTATCTCGTTTATCTCTCTTTTCAACCGGATGATTTCGTTTGGGTTTGAGCCTTCTTTCATAAGTCCTTCGATTTTTCTCTGCCGCATTGTAATTTCGAATCTTTTTATTACATCTTTTGCAAATTTTAAATAGTTGGTATTCTTTTTCTCTGTCTTCGAAAGCAACGAGTTGTTATTTGAGAATTTTTCTGATTTGCTTACTTCGTATTTTGAGGTCGATACACTTCCCAGCAAAGCCTTTGACTCCACGTCTTCCACCGTATTTATTATTTTTGACACATCGATTTTTCCCTCGTTCATATATTCATCGAGAAGTGCGGTAGTTATTTTTAATATCGTTTCGTCTTGTAAAAACTGTATATCGAGATTGTTTTCTATGTATTCGATTGCTTTATTGTCTCCGTTAACAAGGATGTCGAGCAAATCAATTTCCGCCTGCTCAATTTTTTTCGTACTCTCTTGTTTCTTGAAAACCTTTTTCTCGGGCAGTACTACAGATGATTTTGTAAAATATTCTTTCCTGAAATTTTTAACCGCTTTTTCTAGTTCATCGCGTAGGTCGGATTCATAAAGCCCGTATTTTGAAGCAATTTCTTTTATAACAAATGCTCTTTTTATTTTATCCGGCATACGGCTTAAATAACCTATAATTTCTTTTACAAAATCCGTTTTATCCTGAACGGTGCTTAATTTATTTTCCTTTTCATAAAGCTGTCCGATAAACTCTATTATGGATTTCCTGTTGTTGAGGAAAACTTCAAACTCTTCTTTTCCGTTTTTGCGGATAATTGAATCCGGGTCTTCCCCCTCTGTAAGTGCAACAACGGTTAAATCAAGTCCCGCCTCGAGAATTAACTCTATTCCTCTTTTCGTTGCTTTTATTCCGGCTAAGTCAGCGTCATAAACCATCACGATGTTTTTTGTGTACCGCGAAATTAATTGTACCTGCTCCACTGTAAGTGCCGTTCCGCTTGAAGCCACCACATTATTGATTTCCGCCCTGTGAAGCGAAATTAAATCCATATAACCCTCGACAAGCAAAACGTAATCATTTGTCCTGATACTTTCTCTTGCAAAGTTAAGCCCATAAAGAATTCTGCTTTTGTTGTAAATTCTTGTCTCGGGAGAGTTGATATATTTTCCGCCCTGGTCATCGTCATAAAGTTTTCTACCGCCAAATCCTACAACTTTATCATTCTCGCTGAATATAGGAAACATAAGTCTACCCCGAAACCTGTCGTAATATTTCCCTTTTTCGTTTTTGATTATCAAGCCTGCTTTTTCTATATCCTCTTCTGAAAAAATATTTTCTTCGCTAAAATGATTTAGTAAAGAATCCCATCCTTTTTCCGCATAACCGATTCCGAATTTTCTTAGAGTGTCTTGTTTTAATTCCCTCTTCTTTAAATATTCGTTAAGAAAATCTTTTTCGTATCCTGATATGTTTTGCAGTTTATCGTAAAAAAATCTTGCGGCGGATTTATTGATTTCGTAAAGCCGCGAAATTTCGCTCGATACATCGGGAGTGGTGCTTCTGATATTCAGCTCTATTCCCGCACGGAAAGCAAGTTTTGTTGCGGCTTCTACAAAAGTGATTTTATCGTAATCCATCACAAACGTAAACACGTTTCCGCTCGCACCACAGGCAAAGCAATGATAAACCTGCTTTTGCTGGGAAATGTTTAGCGAGGGATTTTTATCCGGGTGAAACGGGCAAAGGGCAAGAAAGGCTTTTCCTCTACGCTTCACCTGCGTATAAGAAGAAATTACATCAACAATATCGCTTGCCTGAACTATTTCGTCAATTTTTTCCTGGGGGATTATCATATCTTAAAATTAATTATAAAACGTGAAACGTGAAAGGTGAAACGTGAAAGAATACTTGTTAACAAAGAACAGATAATCGTAGGTTTTAAATAAAAAAACTATCGAGAATATTTATTTGAAACCATCTAATATGTCGTGTATGTGTTCAATTTATTTGATTTATGGTAAGTACAGTTGGTTTATTGTGGTTTTATGTGATTCTATATCTTTTGTTGCGAAAATAGAAGTATAAACGATAAACGCCGCTAAAAGGTCAACGGCGTTTATTTTATTTAACTTAAAAATACTATTTTATTAATACCATACGCTTTATCTGCACGAAATCGCCAACCTGCATTCTATAAAAATACACCCCGCTTGCAAATTCCGATGCATTGAATTTATAACTATGCTCTCCAATATTTAAGTATTTTTTTAAAAGTACTTTTATTAATCTTCCCGTTAAGTCGAATATTTTTAATTCTGCATACCCCTGCTTTAACATTTGTACTTTAACATTTGTCATTGAATTAAAGGGGTTCGGATAGTTTTGGTATAGTTTATATTTATCCGGTATAATATTACCCGTCTGAACTATTCCGGTAAGCTGTGAATATTTCACAAGGAAGTTTGTGTCTCCCGAACCGCTATTTACAAAACTATTTCCAAGTATATAAATATTATCTGCATTATCTAAATAAAAATTATAGAGATTGAAAAAGACATTGTACAAACCGTAGTAATTGGTGCTCCAGACCTTAGCACCCGTAACAGAGTTATATTTTGATGTAGAAATTTTGTGAATATTTATTCCCATTGTATCTACAATTACATGGGTGGTATATAAATTTTGATTATTATCTATACATAATTTGTAATCACACTGGGAATAATGATTAAGATTTGAGTCTATTCTGGTGTATTCTCCTTCCGGGCTGTATTTAAACAGTACTTCCGGTGATGTAATAAATATATTTCCAATAGTATCCAGCGCCATCGAGATGGGACCTACGGTATAATAACTTTGGGAATATTCCCTGCTCCAGAGGAAGTTACCGTTTTTATCATATTTTACCGTGTTTATATTTGCAGAGTATGGGGGTTGTACGTCATATTCGCCTGTAACTATAATGTTACAGTTTTTATCTGTTGCTAATAGTTTTTGATTTAAATCGAAAGGATAATCCGAAAAAATTCTTTCCCATAAAAGAGCACCTTCGGGGGTGTATTTCAGAATTATATATGACTTTACGTAAAGCCCCAGAGTATCTGTAAAACCTGCCACGATTATATTACCTACGCTGTCAAAAGCAATTGTTCTTGCAAATTCGTAGACGTAATTATCATAAGTTCTTTCCCACAAAAGCTGTCCCGAAGAATCATATTTTAACAATGCTAAATCGTAATTTGTATTACCCGTATCTGCTGTTCCTAATCCGCATATATAAATATTATATTTGGGGTCAATTTTCATATCTGTGGGGGATACTTCTCGATGATTTATACCGTTATATATTCTGGTCCATATTGTATCACCGGAGGGGAAATACTTAACTATCGTGGATTTTAGGTCGCTTTCGTTAGTTCCTGTTGTACCGCTTACAAAAATGTTTCCAAGATTATCTGTTGCGATTTTTCCCGAATGCCCGTATGTGCCATAAGTCCGCATCCATTGCAACACGCCTGATGAATTATATTTAATAGTCATCATACAGTAATAATTATTTGTAACGGAATACCTATATGTACAGGATAAATATATATTACCCGATACATCACAGCACATAAATGAGGGATTAATAACGCTGGATGTATCATTTATTGTTGCCCTCCATTGCAAGCTCGGCTGTGAGTGCAGGGTGCAAAACAAAAACATATAAAATAAAATATTATATATAAATTTTCTCATTTATTTGAAATTTTCTATCTTTTCTTTTGAAATTAACATTATTTTATCATCATCATTTTTTTTGTCTGCTTTACTACCGTTTAAAAACAAGTAAATTTATGGTCGTTGCCACATTCTTTAACTTTAAAAAAAGGTTAAATTTTGAAGAAGAGACATAATAATAATTAAATGCTGAACCATCAAAAAGTGTTTTGTCTGTATATAAATACACTTACTTTTTCACACAAAAACAGGAATTCTGTTTTTTACATAAAACTGAATTTGTTTATAATGGAAATAAAATATATTATATATCATATAATGTCAAGTTAAATGTTGTCGATAGTGTAACAAGCCGCCTATCTGTAAGCATTAATTTTTTATTCTAACATCTTTTGTAAAACTGTCCGAAGAGGGAGCATCTTTAAACTTTATGGTATTTAATAATAATTTGAAAATAGAAAACAGCTTTGTTAATTTTGCTAAAACAAAAATTCCATTATGATTTTAATAAGTAATAATGATATTCACGACCCGACAATAAATTTAGCGTTGGAGGAGTACTGTGTTCGCAATCTCGATTTTGAAAAAGAAAATTATCTTCTTTTTTATATAAACGAGCCGTCTATAATAATCGGGAAGCATCAATGCACAAACGAAGAAATAAATTATGATTACGTAAAAGCACACAACGTTTACGTTGTGCGGAGGATTTCCGGAGGAGGTGCAGTGTATCATGATAAAGGAAATTTGAACTTTAGTTTTCTTTCTAAGCACACAGATGACAGTATACATAATTTCGAAAAGTTTACAAAACCCGTTCGCGATACTTTAATAGAGCTTGGTGTAAACGCTGAAATGACGGGGCGTAACGATATTGTCGTTAAAGGGAGAAAAATTTCCGGCAACGCCCAGTTTACTAATATGAAAGCAATGTTTTCTCACGGCACACTGCTTTTCGATTCTCACCTCGAAGATGTTGTTCAAGCGTTAAACGTTAAGATTGATAAAATCGAAAGCAAAGGAATTAAATCTATCAGAAGCAGGGTTGCAAATATAACGGAATTTTTAAAAGAACCGATTTCAATAATTCAGTTCAGAGAAAAAATTATTCATACAATTTTCAACGATTATAAAGAAATTCCTATTTATAGATTATCGGAAGAACAATGGAAAGAAGTTCATAAACTTGCAAAGGAAAAATATCGAGACTGGGATTGGAATTTCGGACGCTCGCCGGAATTCAACATACAGAAAACAAACAGGTTCGGTTTCGGGCAGGTAGATACGCGGCTACAGGTAAAAGACGGAGTTATTAAGGATATTAAATTCTACGGGGATTTTCTTGGACACGGTGATACAGAAGAAATTGAAAAAAAATTAATAGGAAAAAAATACAACGAAGAAGAGGTTACACCGGTGATAAAAGAATTTAACCTGAATTTATATTTTGGAGAAATTACGGTCGAAGAGTTTGTAAAGTATTTATTGTCTTAGGTTAATTTACTTTTTAGTTTTTCGAGCCTGTCCGATATTTGAGCGGCATCGGGTACATCTTTATCGAAAACTTTTTCTAAAATTTCCTGTGCTTTCTCGAGATATTCAATTGCTTCCGCTATTCTATTTTGCTCTTCGTATAGTTCGGCAAAGTATTTATAAGAATCTGCCAGATCCTGGTGTTCCGTACCAAGCATCTCAATCCTGATTCTCAACGCTCTCTTGAAAAGAATTTCGGATTCCCTGTATCTTTTCTGGCGGAGAAATAATATTGCCATATTATTTATAATGGTTGCAATATGAGGATGATTCGTTCCAAGTAATTTTTGAAAGAGTTTTAATGCTTTTTTGTATAAGGTAAATGCTTCGCTGTATTTTCCTAATTTGTAGTAAAGATATGCAAGGTTATTTGTTTCAACTGCCACCTCAGGATGTTCCTGTCCAAATGCCGATTCAAAAATTTCATTAGCCCTTAAATAATATGGTTCTGCTTCCCGGTATTTTCCCTGCTCGATGTAAATATTTCCTATGCTGTTCAAAGCCTTTGCAACTTCCGGGTGAGTGTCCCCAAATGTCTTTTCGCAAATGGCGAGCGACCTTTGGTATAATTCTTCCGCTTCGGGAAATTTCTTTAAATCAAAATAAATATTTGCCAGGTTCATTATTGTTTTGGCAACTTCGGAATGGTCAGTCCCAAGACATTTTTCTCGTATTTCGATAGCCCTTTTGATTATCGGCTCTGCATCGCTATATCTTCCCTGCATTGAATACAAAACAGCAAGATTATTTAAAGAATCGGAAATGATTTTATCGTTTTCCCCGGAATTTTTTCCAATTATTTTTATTGCCCGTAAAAACATAGGTTCTGCTTCGGAAAATTTCCCTTGTGCCGAAAATAATTCTGCAAGATTGCTGATTATATCGGCAACCTCCGGATGTTCGCTACCCAATACCTTTTCCTGTATTTTAAGTACCCGCTCAAATAAAGGTTCGGCTATTTTATACTTTCCAAGTTGATGGTAATTCTTTGAAAGAATTCTGAGAGCACCGGCATACTCGATAGATTCGTTTCCTTTCCAATCTTCAATTAACTTTATCAGGTCTTCTGCAAGAGGAAGTAGAAATTGGTATTGTGCGGCTTCGTGGAATATTTTACTCGCAACTAAATACCAATCGAAATATTCTTTAGGGGTCAGAGAAATCTTACCGTGATAGCAGGCTTCAATCAACAACTGTTTTGCGTTGTCATCGATGTTTTTTACATCAATACTATTCAGTTTTTCTTTGTAATAATCGAATAAAGTCCTGTGCAATAGTTTAAGAGTTTCAGCATCGAGTTTTGCCTGGAGACTCTCCCTCATTAATTCGTGCATCGTGTAAATGCCGGGTTTTTCCGTTTCGTTGATAAACGAGAACCTGCACAAATTATCCATTGCGGTAATTGGATAGCCGGTATGGAATTCGTTTACAAGCAGTCTGAATATTTCGCTTCCCCATATTCTTGCCGAAGATAACGCTTTCAAGGTTTCTATTTCGGTCTTATCTAAATAACGCAAAAACCTTTCAAGTACACTTTCCTGGGTTCTTGCGAAGTCCTTCGCTTCGGGCTTTCTGTTGTGCCGGCTTTGAATTTCGTAATATGTATCGACGGCTAAATCAAGAAAATGAGGAACTCCTTTGCTTGCTTTTATTATTACACTTTGAACATCGGATTTTCCCACACCGCAAGACCGTAGGAAATATCTCGAATCTTCATCGGAAAGTCTTCCGAGAAGATATTGCTCCATATAATTATTCCACTCTTCGTCCTGTTCATACCATCTTAGCTTTTCCCTCCCGCATACAACCCATAATACTTCGGGCAGGTGACTTACTAATTCGCGTATCCATTCATCTCTCATAAAAAATCCGCCATCTGCTTTCAGGTTTTCCCATAACGCTTCGTATGTATCGAGGAATAAAACCGCTTCTTTCTTTTTTTCTTCAAGAAAATCTTTCATATCGCTTGCCCAGAACATTGGCATTCTAAGAGAAATTTCTTTCGGTTCAAGCAATGGCAGGTTTGCAAGCTCTTTTTCACCTCTCTTTTTCCACCACTCACGGAATACGTTTCCGCCTGTCATAAAGGCTTTTGTAAGTTTAGGGACAAAACCTATGTATGGCATTTCACCGACTACTCGCATAATCCCGGCAACAACATTAGCACCTGTCAAAAGTGGGAAAGTATCTTTTGTCATTGGCGTTTGAGGATGTGTCTTTTGCCAGTAGATAGTATAAGCAATATCGAATGACGGAAAATTAATTTTAAATTTTTCGTGAAGTTGGTTTCGAAGTACGAATAGAGCGGTTTCCTGTTCCCTGTAAGTAGGTGTATCGAGGTCGATTGCTGTCCATACTGTATCGGGCTTTTCTGTTTCGAGCCTTTTACCGAGTTCTTTTCTTAGTGTCGTTTTACCGATTCCACCGATACCGTAATAAACAACAAGCTTGTGCTCGTCTTTTACCTTTGTGGCAAGGGCGTTTTGGAATGCAGAGAGATACTCTTCCCTGTCGGTAAATTTTTTGCCGGCTTTTGGGTTAATATCTGTACCAGCTCCCGATAAAGTATATTTAGGTTTAATAGCCACTAATTCTTATTATACGTAATAAAATCGTAAAAAACTTTGATTATTGAAATACAAATCAAAAAAGCCTCGCTAAAAAAATCATAGCAAGGCTTTTATCTAAAAAAATTCAAGTTTAAACCTAAAAATCTATTTTATCAAAACAAGTTTTTTTACATCTGTAAAATTACCTGTTTCTAATTTGTAAAAATACATTCCACTTGGTAACGAAAAAGCGTTCCACGCAATCTCAAATTTTCCTGGTGAAAGTTTTTCGTTTACAAGCATTGCGACCTCTTTTCCCAAAATATCATAAACCCTCAAAATAACAAATCTGGAATCTTTAATCTGAAATCTTATCTTTGTAACCGGATTAAACGGATTCGGATAATTCTGATATAACTTATATTCTTTTGGGATTTCAGAGTTGATTGTATTTATGCCAGTGGTTCGGGTGGTGAAAGACCATGGGAGAGACCACCAAATACTAGGATAACCAACACTATTATGCATTCTCCAGTAATATGTTGTATTTAAGTTTAACTTTCCTAAAGGGACAATATATTGAGAACCCCCAACTACCGTATCAATTACATACGAAGTAAAAGTTTGGGACAATGAAATCTGGAGTCCACAAGAGCTTGCCCCCCCACTCCAAATCAAAGTTGAATTAAGTAAAATATTTGGTGCACCATTGGGTGGACTTATTAATACAGGTGGCGGGGGTGGTTCCGGGGGTTCATACCAACTTAAACCCCTGCTAAACATAAACTTTGCGTTTGACTGACCATTTGCCGGATGATTTATATAACTTCCAGGTATAGAATCATTCAAAGCTGAAAAACTAAAATAAAAATTCGTACCTGAAACATCATTTGTAGGAGAAAGAGAAGGATAAGTCCAGTCTTTGAACAATCCTGTGTCAGGGCTAATTTTTTGTGGATTCATCCAATTTGAACCCCCATTTGGGGAAAAGGAATACCAAATATTCATATTTGAGTTTGTATCTACAAAACCACCAACTAAAATAGAAGGTACCATAAACGATAAATGGAGACTATTTACCGTTATACTTCTCCCTATTGTTGGTCTGCACAGGGAAGCAAATAAATCATTATTTGTTCCTTTACTAACATATGGGCGAAAAGGCACTATTGATGTATCTACAATGACTATGCTTCTATTTGGGTCTATTCCGGGAAGAGAGTTTGACCAGAATCTTATATTTGCAGGTGCTCCGGGGAAATAATATCCGTTCGATGTTTGTTTTACAGTCTCAAACACAACTTTTGGAGCGTTTCCAAGATAAACCATAGAAATTCCCCTGAACGCCCCGAGGCTGTCGCCCGTCGGGGAAATATTTGCATCGAATATTTTTGTGGGATTACTAAACGATGTTCCGTTATCTGTTGATTCTATAAAATAGACATCACCGATATCAGCAGGTTGTAAAATATTATTAGCTATATAAACGATTCCTATTCTTCCGTCATCTCCTCGTGCAATAAAATAACATTCGGCAGGTTTAGCATTTATGAAATTCGGAGACACAAATGTTCCTGGAGCCGGGCTTACCGACGTGCAGCCAAACTGGAATACGGAATCCAAATCGAAAGAAGAAAGCGTAGAAACAAATTTTACAGGATTTACCACGCTATTTGTATAAACAGATCTTGCGTATAAATAGGACGGATTTAATGCCGGATACAACTCAGTCCACGAACCCAGCCCAGCCGCCGCGTCGAGATACCATCTAACTTTTTCTGAACTACCCGTACCGGAATTAAAACAAATCATTTCAACACCGCTTGGATTCAATGCAATATGCGGGAAACCGCTTCTTGTACCGAGATTGTCCACATAAGTAAAAGTCAAGCCTCTGTCTGTGCTATACCAGTATTTAACACGTCTATTTGGAAAACCCGGTTGCGGGTCGCCCCAGGGTGAAGACATACAAACAACGTGAATTTTATTTGGATTATTCGGGTCCTGTATTATATTTTGTGGAGTTGCATTTGAAACGTAATCATAGATAGTTGAACACCCGATATCCTTATAAGTGATATTATAAGGTGAATTTTTTTCCGAAGGAGATTTTTTTAACTCTTTTAATATTTCCGCAACATTTATTTGTGAATAGTTTTCGTTAACCCCTGCAACCCTATCGCCAATAGTTTGAACTTTAAATTTTACACGTGAATACTTTTGAAGTGCCGATTCTTTATTCTTTTGAGCAAAAGAAAGATTCGTAACGAAAATAATTATTCCGATTAAAACAAAAATTCTTTTCACTTTATTATCCCTCCGAATAAATTTTGTAGTATGTATTTAAGTTTTGAACAAAAATACCGACTCTAAAGGTACGTACTTGCAATTTATGATTTTATTTTTTCACAAGTAGAAAATCACAAAATAACACTTAAATATATTGTT
>JBAZEQ010000017.1:0-2853 GCA_041653855.1 Ignavibacteria bacterium
ATAATTTTCGTTGAAAAAGACACAAAAATAATATTTAAACCCGATAGCCCGTTTGCATTTGGCGAGAAGATTACAGTCTCGGGTATAAATAATGTAAATGATTTTTCCTTCTATATACGAGCATCAAAACCTGTTCTTCCCGATAATTTTTATCGCGATATTTCTTTAACAAGCGAGATAATAAATGCACCTTTAAAACCTGATTATACAACAAGTTTGGATTCATTACCTGCATTTACTATTTACAATTCCGGGTCGACTGCAAACGGATATCTATTTATATCGAATTTTCCGTGGATATATACCCATAGCGTTACAATGATACTAAACAATAATGGTACACCCTTTTATGCTCGTACACAACCATTTCAAGCTTATGATTTTAAAAAACAAAATAATAATTTATTAACTTTTTACGAAGAAGGTCGTCATTATTTTATCGGTCTAAATACTTTGTATAACATTGTCGATAGCTTTTATTGTGGAAATGGGTATTCAACTGATTTACACGAAATTGTTGTAGAACCTGACGGAAGTGCATGGTTATTGAGTTATGACGTTCAAAATGTCGATATGAGTATTATAGTTCCCGGTGGTAAGACCAATGCGTTTGTAACAGGACTTATCGTTCAGAAAATAGACCCACAAAAAAATGTTGTATTTCAATGGAGAAGCTGGGACCATTTTCAGATAACAGATGCAACCTATGAAGATTTAACCTCCGCAAGTATTGATTATGTTCACGGTAATGCAATAGAAGTTGATGTAGATGGTAATATTATAATTTCCAGTAGACATTTGGATGAAATTACAAAAATTAATTCCTCAAACGGTAATATTATATGGAGACTTGGTGGAAAGAATAATGAATTTGAATTTTTAAACGATACCATAGGTTTCTCTCATCAACATTGCGTCAGAAAGCTAAAAAACGGCAACATTTTATTATTTGATAACGGAAACCATCATAGCCCTCCATTTTCCCGGGCAGTAGAATATACAATAGATGAATATAGTAAAACTGCTTTTCTCGATTGGGAATATAGGCACACTCCGAGTATTTATTCGGTTGCAATGGGAAGCGTACAAAGACTTAGCAACGGAAATACTTTAATCGGCTGGGGTTCTGCTTCTACAACACTAACCGAGGTTACTCCGAACGGAACCATTGCTTACGAATTATCACTGCCCTCAGGTCAAATGAGTTACAGGGCATTCAGAGATGAGTGGGGAACAATTTCCGGTGAACATTCAAGCCCGGATATTACACCATCGAAATACATTTTATATCAAAATTATCCAAATCCGTTTAATCCTTTTACTAAAATAAAATATCAATTAGCAAAAAATAGTAATGTTACCTTAAAAATATATGACTTACTTGGCAAAGAAGTCGCAACATTGGTAAACGAAAGCCTTAAAGCGGGAATTTACGAAACGGAATTTAATGCTTCTAATTTAAGTTCGGGAATTTATTATTATCGTTTGATAACCGGAGATTTTAGCGATACCAAGAAGATGATTTTGATAAAATAAAATTTTTCATTTAGCTTTTTTCGCTCCGAATTCTATGTCGAAGCTCGGCTTTGGTAGAATTAAAAATATATAATAATTATTTTTCATCTATATATATTCTTTGAACCCTGTCGGCTACCGCACAGCAGATTTCGTAAGGGATGGTTTTAGTCATACGTGCAAGTTTATCTGCACCGAGGTAGTGTGCATCACTACTTCCCATTAGTAGTACATCGTCTCCAACTCTTACATTGCTTTTTTCACCGAGGTTAACCATAAGCCAGTCCATCGTGATTGTACCAACAATAGGATAATATTTTCCGTTAATTAAAACTTTCGCCCTGTTTGAAAATGCACGCCAGTATCCGTCTCCATAACCGATTGGAATGGAACCGAGGAAACTCCTTTCGTCAGTATAATAATCCCTTCCGTATGAAATGCTTGTGTTTGGTTCGACTCTTTTTATATAAGTTACTTTTGACTTTAGGTTCATAATTGGTTTCAGAGGTATCTTTTTTATATTACTGTCGGATGGATAGTAACCGTAGAGAATCAGCCCCGGTCTTACCATATCGAAATAAGATTCCTTCAAATCCAATACTGCACCGCTATTTGCGGCGTGAACTATCGGAAATTCCATTCCTGCTTTTTTTAATTGATGTAGCAGTTCCTGAAATTTATTCAATTGCTGCTTTGCAAAATTTTTATCGCTTTCTGAAGTAGCAAAATGAGTATATATTCCTTCAATGTCGAGATTTTTATAAGTGAATACCTGCAAAATATTTTTAAACGCCCATTTAACATCAAAACCTATACGCTTCATTCCCGTATCTACTTTTATATGTACTTTAAATTTTTTTCCGAAACGCATGCTGTAATAATCGAGAAAACGTGCTGTTTCCAGTGAAGCAACAGTTGCAATCAAATCATTTTTTAAAAGTCTTTTAACGTAAGTAGCGGGTTTAAATTTTGAATGTATCAGAGTTCCAAATACGAGAATGGAGGCTTCGGGAATCGTGGTTCTGAGCTTTATAGCTTCATCGTAATTCGCAACCCCGAGGTAATCAATACCGATTGATATTAATTTTTTACTGATTTCCTGTATGCCATGCCCGTATGCATTTGCTTTAACGACACCGCATATTTTTATACGTTTGCGGGACTGATTATTTTTCTGCAAATGCTTTTTTATGCGGTTGAAATTATATTCCAGTTTATTTAAATCTATTTCGGCTCTGGTCGGATTCAATTAGCTTTTAATTATTTTACTCAAGATAATTATGATATTAGTAAATTTAAATACAAATAGAGCTGTATTAAGAATTCAATATTATGGAT
>JBAZEQ010000017.1:2863-11391 GCA_041653855.1 Ignavibacteria bacterium
CGGAAAGAAGAATAATAAGCTGAAGCCAATTTCTAAGTACACGATACTTTTTATTTCTTATTTTAAGGGTGAATCCAAGACATAAATTTATAGTTGGGATTGATTTGGTATAAATTATATTAAAAATAACTTCATTAGGTCGTAGACTCGCCGTGGAGAGAGTTAAATATCAGTAACAACAAAAGAGAATAATATATGACTCCTTTTGGAGTCGTATATTAATATTGAATTTTTGAGAGAATTTAGTTTTAAAAAAAAGTGTCGTGTACTTAGAGCCAATTTAATGTTAGTAAAATATTCTTTTTATTTTAATATTTTTCAGCTAAATTGAAAAGGATAGAAAAAGGTAGTAAACGTTCGGATCATTAATCTCTCAAAAATTTACGATTATGATGTTTCTTGTATTGTTTTACTGTTCACATTATTCCTTCTCTCGTCTATTTATGAATTCCAACCACATATACTTGCTATGATTGAAGATACAACAAAAATGAAAAAAGCACAAGAAAAAATAGCGGAAAACACTCGCAAGATAAACACATTAGTTAATAATTTACCCGGCGTGGTATACAGATGCAAAAACGACTCAAATTGGTCAATGGAGTATCTCAGCAATGGTGTTTTAGAACTAACCGGATTTCCTCCTGAGGATTTTATTTTTAATAAAGTTCGGACATTTAACTCGATAATTGAACCCGATGACCAACAATCGATTAGAGAAAAAGTTAATAAAAGCCTAAGTGAAAATAAACCTTACTCACTCGAATATCGTATCCGCAACTCAAATGGTGATTATAAATGGGTAAAAGATAGAGGATGTGGAATTTCCGAAAACGGTAAATTAGTAGCATTAGAAGGTTATATCTATGATATCACAGAACAGGTATCTGCTTCTCGTTCCTTAATAGAAAGCGAAGAAATCTTAAGAACTTTCATTAATGCGATTCCTGAACCCGCATTTTTAATAGATAAAAATTATAAAATATTAATATGCAATAATTCCTTAGCATTTGGATTTAATATGACTCAAGATGATATTATGGGAAAAAATATATTCGAACTTTTATCTAAAAATGATGCAGGGTGCAGGATAGAATATTTCAAAGAAGTGTTTGAGAAAGGAACGCCTAAAGTCTTTGAAGACTCTCGAAATGATTCTTGTTATATTAACTATTATTATCCCGTTTTCAATGAAAAGAAAGAAGTCTCAAAAATTGCAATATTCGCACTCGATATAACCGGACGTCTTAAAGCTGAAAGAGAAAATATATTACTTGCACAGACATTGAAATCTATTAAAGATGCGATTAGTATAACCGATATGAATAACAATATTCTCTTTGTAAACAATGCATTCCTTGAAACTTATGGTTACATAAAGGACGAAGTAATAGGAAAAAATATTAATTTTTTTGCTTCCGGAAAAAACACGGAAGATACTATAACAAAGATGCTAAATGAAACAATAGAGGAAAACTGGAACGGCGAATTAATTAATTTACGAAAAGATGGTACGGAATTTCCCATTGAATTATGGAAATCGGTTGTAAAAGATGCGTACAATAATAATATAGCTATGGTCTGCGTTGCAAGGGATATTACCGAAAGAAAGAGAGAAGAAAAGGAAATTGAGGAAGCTAATAAAAAACTCGTAAGGGCACAGAAAGTAGCACGAATAGGAAGCTGGGAAATTTTATTCCCGTCGAATGTAAGGTACTGGTCTGATAATATGTATGAAATAATGGGCTTTCCAAAAAATATCAAAGTTGATTTAAAGGAACTCGAAAAAAGAATTGTTCCGGGAGAACTTGAAAGATTCAAAATTGCATTAGATGAAACCATTAATACAGGTAAGCCATATAGTATGGATTACAAAATAATAATGTCTGACGGGACAGCAAAATATATACACGATGAAGGCGAAATAATAAGGGATAAATATGGTGCTGTAATTACTATGTTTGGAACAACACAGGATATAACGAAGAATAAGTTTGCGGAAATTGCTTTAAAAGAAAGCGAGGAAAAATATAGAACTATTTTTGACAATGCTCCAATTGGTATGTTCCATTCCACAAAAGAGGGAAAAATGATTCATTCTAATCTGGGTTTTGCCGAAATGATGGGATACAAATCAGTGGATGAACTTATGAAAGGAATAAATCGTTCAAGTATAGCTGATGCTTTTTATTTTGAACCGGAAAAAAGAGCAATTTTAATAAAAGAAGTTATTCAATCCGGAAATTGGAAAACATATGAAAATCAATTTAGAAAAAAAGACGGCAATATAATGACAGGTGTTCTGACTATCCGCTCGTTTCCAAATATAATTAATAATAATATAGAGTTAGAAGGTTTTATTACCGATATTTCAAAACGTAAAATTATCGAAGAAAACCTGAGAAAAAGCGAGGAACGCTTTAAGCAGGTTGCTGAGAATGCCGATGAATGGATTTGGGAAGTTAATACGGACGGTCTATATACATACGCAAATCCGGTTGTTGAAAAAATACTTGGTTACGATCCGGAAGAAATTACTAACAAAAAGTATTTCTATGATTTCTTATTACCGGAAAAAAAAGATGAAACCAAAAAAGCTACACTTGAAATATTCAGCAGGAAAGAAAAAATCAAAAGCTTAATTAACAAAAATATTCATAAAAACGGAAAGGTTGTTATACTTGAGACCAATGGAGTACCTGTACTCGATGATAAAAATAATCTTTTAGGTTATAGAGGGGTAGACAAAGATATTACGGAGCGTAAGAGTGCAGAAGAAGAATTAATAAAAGCAAAGGAAAAAGCGGAAGAAATGAACAAAATAAAAACTAATTTCCTTGCTAATATGAGTCATGAAGTAAGAACTCCCCTTGTTGCAATACTTGGTTTTTCGGAAATTTTGAGTGAAATTGTAAAAGAAGAAGAATTGAAAAATTATGTCGATATGATTCACAAAGGCGGGGAAAGACTTCTGGATACTTTAAATTTAATACTTGACCTATCTCTAATAGAAGCTCAAAAAATGAAAATCGACTTAACTCCTTTAGACATCGTTAAAGAAGTTAAAGAAGTAGTGAAACTTTTCGAAAAAACTGCGGAAAAGAAAAAACTACGAATTGAAATTTTATGTGATGTTGATTCGATTGTTTTAGACCTTGATGTTAAGATTTTAAGACAGGTTATGAATAACCTGATTAACAACGCCATTAAATACACAAATGCCGGTGGTATTAAAGTGAATATTAACGAAGAGAAAAAAAATGACAAAAATTACGTGGCTGTACGCATAGAAGATACAGGTATCGGAATACCCGAAAATAAGCACAATCTAATCTGGGAAGAATTTCGACAGGCAAGCGAGGGGTTTAACCGCTCTTTTGAAGGTGCCGGTCTCGGTTTATCTATTACAAAAAAATTCGTCGAAAAATTAAGCGGGAAGATATTCCTTGAAAAAAGTATAGTTGATATTGGGTCTGTCTTTACGGTTTTATTTCCTTTGGAAGGAAAATTTAACTCAATCGATACTCTATGCGAAAAAGATACCGGGATTGATAAATTCGTTAACCCGACAGACAAAGAACTTCCCGGAGTCCTTTATGTTGAAGATGACCATATAGCAATCGATATCGTAAAAGCATATATAAAAAATTATTGTACTATTGATAGTGCCTTATCCGGTATGGAAGGAATTCAAAAAGCAAAGAATAAATTGTACGACGCCATATTGATGGATATAAATCTGGGTAAGGAAATGAATGGGCTTGAAGCTACAAAAACAATTCGTGAAATACCGGGATATAAAAATGTTCCTATAATAGCGGTAACAGCTTTCGCAATGGTTGGAGATAAAGATGAGTTTTTTGAAAAAGGTTGTACTCATTATATATCGAAACCGTTTACAAAAGAAGAACTCAGGGAATTAATTTCTGAGGTTTTAAAAATAAATTAATTTTCTTAGTTTCATTTTTTGAATACATTGAATTTTTTGTTTTCTATACATACATTTAATAAAAAAAGGAGTAAAGTTATGAAAACCTTTATTCTTATGACAAAGCTTTCCCCCCATATTACAAGCAAATTAAAACAGCGAGAAAAAGTAGGACACGCATGGCTTGATGAAGTAAAAAAGAAATGCCCGGAAGTAAAATTTCTTAACCACTATGCACTTCTTGGGAAATACGATTTCCTCGATATTTACGAAGCACCTGATGAAGAAATAGCGGCAAAGGTTTCTATGATAAGCCTTGCAAACGGTGCAACGTTTGCGGAAAGCTGGATTGCCATTCCGTATAAAAAGTTTTTAAAGCTTACTGAAGAAATATAGGTCAGTCTTTTTTTACCGAAGTACTATCATTAAAATTCTTTACGGAACCTGTTCCCGTGAAATGATTTAGCTTTTCTATATTTTTAAAGTGTATTAAGTATTCTTCTTTTGCAATATTATTCTGCCAATTTCCTGTCAGCATTGCAATACCTGTGGTTAATAAAAATACTGAAACAACTATTCCCGCCGCAAGTTTTTTGTTCAATTCTTTTTTAATAAGAACTGGTTTTATTATTAATGTGTTTTTTACGGGACACGCATCTATACAGCTAAGGCAAGAGGTGCATTCATCCGAGATTACATTTTTCGCTTTATGTACTTTTATGTGCGATGGGCATACCTTGGTACAGGCTTTGCAGTTGATGCAGGATCCGGAGATTCTTTTTATTTTATTCGGACTAAACAATGAGATAAATCCAAGCAATGCACCATAAGGACACAGATATCTGCACCAGAAGTTTCTAAAAATAATTGACAATAAAAATAAAATTCCGATTACAATAAGAGAGAATCTCGAAATTTTAGCAAAGAAATAATACATCTTAATATCGGCTACAATATTATAAGAACTATCGAGAAATGCTTTAAGTGCAAATTCATTCATCATAAAAAACACGGTATAAACAAGGAATGCCAGAAGAAGATATTTAATACTTCTCAGTGGATAATCAAGAAATTTCGGTAACTTAATTTTCCTCTTAAATAATTTTTCCCCGACATCTCCGAGCATTTCTGAAAGAAATCCTACGGGACAAAACCAGCTGCAAAAAGATTTTCCTATTAAAAATGACATTAAAACAATGGCAAAAAATATTAAGAGTCCTGCGGGATGGACGGGATGAATTGTCCCTGTTTTTAAAAACAAATAAAAACTCATCAGTGAACTAATCGGAAGGAATCCGTCAACTCCCGGTGGACGGCTTGAAAATTCGATTGTTCCGCCTGATTCGAGATAACTTACGAATTTATAAAAATCATATCCAATCCAGAGGCAAAGCAATACGAATGCAATCTGAACGATGAATCTGAATTTCTGAATTGGTTTATTATCTACTTGTATCATATTCTTACTTAATATCTGTTACTAAAATAGTAAGAACTGAATTGATAGGATTTGACTTTTGTCAAATTTTAAAAAATTAATTGATAGTAGAAGACCAAAACCTGCAATAGAAAAACACTGGGGTTCAAAGAAAAAGAACTGTAAAACACTGGGAATAATTTAAATATTTTAATTGTATAATTGGAAATGTTTTTCTACTAACTACTGGCTACTATCTACTGCACTATAGATTGAAGTTATACCCTATTTTAAAATACCTTATCGTATTTTGCAATTTTTCTCCTTCAAGGTTAAACACGAGATAAACATTACTGCCTGCAAAGAATTCATATTGTAGTAGTGTGTTCCAGAGTGCCATTTTATTATATGTGTCTTCCTGGAAAAAAGACCGTAAATAAAGCTTTGGAAATATTTGATAGTTAAGCTTTAACCTGTAAATATTTTGCTTTATCTCGAGTACATCTCTGTAATGATATATAAATTGTAGATTTACTTTATCAAAAAAAACCATATCGGCACTTGCATAAGGGTGTTTAATGAATCCGCCAAAATATGGTCCACACTCATATCCGGCAATAAATGCATTTGACCCCAACAAGATTTTAATATTATTGTCAAAATCAAAGTTGTCTTTTTTTATAATGTTCCCGTTTGCACCATTGTCGTCCGGGCGGTTGTATTCGATATAATGGTAAAATGACAAAACATCATTAATCTTATAATTAATTTCTCCGTATACTTTTTCCTGGTATTTAAATTGTGATGTAATTTGTTTTCCTAAGTAATATCCACCATTGGCATTTATATACGAAAAATACTTTCTGTTTATATTCCATTGGTAGCCGCCGCTTACGGAAATCTCCTCGTAGTCATTTGGCGAACCAATTTGTGAATTAAAAGAAGTTGACGATTGAAAATCTTTATTAACCCTATTGTAGCTTAAATCATAGTAAGGTCCGCCAGACTGATTATATTCATAGTAATTATAAAACTGAAATGCCTGCCCTTTTTTATCTGAACCTATGTTGGAGGCAAACTGTCCCATAAATCTTAATCGGGTTGAAGGCATCCTGTAAAATCCATCTACACTTACTATTTGTTCGCTGACATTTATTCTTCCGTCATTAGTGTAAATAAACATACCTCCCAAATTAAAATCTTTGAAATTAAAATTCGGTCTTGTAACAAAGTAATCCTTAAATGTCGAATCCTTCGGTTCTCTTACAAACATAGTACCTGCTTTGAATTTATCACTCCTGTATGTATAGTGTCCGCCGTATTTTATACTGTCTATCGAGCGTGTATAAAAAAGAGAAATCGGTGTATTATAAATATCTAGGTCTTTACTGAAAAATGGTCTCTTTTCGGAAAGAAAAATCGGTCTATTATAAAACGTAAATGTATAAGGGTCGGCTTCGAGTGTTGACTGGTCAGTGTTATAAGTCAATTTGAGTTTATGCTTATCGAGTGTTGTGTTTACATCCCCTCCAAAAATTGCCTGTATTTCTTTTCCGTTCGATTTATTGGAAACAACAAAAGGCATTATATCGAACTTAAGATTTATTTTTTCGTCAAAAGGAGTTATATCGAGTTTATACGTACCCTTTAAAGTCAGAAGTTCGCTGTTTGGAACTATAGAATAAAAATATTGTGTCCCGTCAGGTTTATAAGCAAAAAGCTGAACATCGATGCCGATTTGTTTTTGATTTTTATTTTGGAGTTTATCTACCGGAATTTTTACTTCGCTTTCTATATACCCGGGTTTATCATCTTTAGCTTCGCTGTGGATTATTGACTTGCATTCCCAGACCCAGTCCCATTCGTCCGACATATTTTTAACGTTATAAACAATTGCATCCCTTTGGTTATTTAGAAAGCTGAAAGAAAAATAGTACCCGTTTTGATGTTTATTTTCTAAATCAAGTAAAATAAAAAATTCATTTTCTTCATCTGTGCTTCTGTCGCGTGAAAATGATTTTGAAATTACTTTCCCTTTTGGCCAGAATTTAAATCCGAAATACAAAGCATCGTTTGACTGTTTGAGATATACAATTGTACTGTCATAATATTTCTCGTCGGTTTTAGGTACAATAATATAAAAGTCTTTAAATACTTTTGCACCTTTCCATTCTTCATCGTTAATTTTTCCGTCTATGGTTGGTATTGACGAATTGTTATTAGTTTTTTGAGCATTCGATTTAATCGATATGAAAACAGTAGAAATAATAATTAGTAACAGTATAAAATTTTTCATATAATTATATTTTTGAAGGAAGCGGACAAACAAATACTATATTGGTCTTTAATAATTAGACGCAAAAAGAAGGGGAAAAGTTACAAAAAGAAAAAATATATTTATTTATATTTCTAATGGTCAAAAATAAAAATGCTGTTTCTCTAATCAAACTTTCTGTCTTCTCTTGCTTTCAATTCCATAGGTAAAATACAATTATATACAAATTTATTTATTGGAGTTTTAATTCCATATTTTTTTCCAAGTTTATAAACCGTTCCGTTTTGATAATTTATTTCAGATGGTTTTCCTTCCCATACATCTCTTGTCAATGATGATGTGGAATTGTAAGGGTAAGTATCAATCAGGGCTACGGTTTTATCTACAAAATCAGTTCCTATTTGAATCCCAATTTTTTGGGAAAGCAAATAAATTTCATTTAATAAATCAATCATCATCACGCGGGTTTCAGGCAATTCTCTGAGCTCTCCATAAGTCGTTTTTGTAACAGCCAGTAAACCACTCACACAAATCGTGATAAATTTTTTCCATAAATCCGAATTTATATTCTCCGATATTTTTGATCTTATACCCGATTTATCAAATATATTTTTTACACTATTTAAACGTTCGGTTTTCAGATTGTTTAATTCTCCAAAAACAATCGATGGCTCGATACCAAAATGATTTATAATTCCCGGTGATTCAATCTTGCTTATAATAAAACACAAACCGCCTACAATATTAGCATCGTTAATATAACCTTTTAATTCATCTGCCGCGGATACTCCGTTTTGCAGAGGAATTACAACAGTATTTTCTTTTATAACTGATTTCAATTTAAAAGCAATTTCTTTTACCTGCCAGGCTTTCACACAAATTAATATCAGATCCGAATCTTTTAAATC
>JBAZEQ010000017.1:11401-17253 GCA_041653855.1 Ignavibacteria bacterium
CTGTCTATTTTGAAATCTCCTTGAATGCTTTTTACAGTCAGCCCGTTTGTTTTCAATACGTCCAGATTTAATCCGCGGGTAATAAACGTAACATCATAACCCGCTTTTGCAATTCTGCCGCCGAAATACCCGCCGACACCCCCTGTTCCGATTATTCCGATTTTCATTTTATAAATCTAATTTTTATATACTTTTTAAACTGTTTTTCCCCTACCTAATAGCCATGCTGAAAACGCCGAGGAAATTGTCATTGCGGTTACACTACAGGCAAAATCTACAAATACGGTTGTTTGAGAAAAAAAGTTGGACGAAGCATACAATCCAAAATTAACCGAAGCCCAAAAAAGAAATGAGAATACAAATCCATATTTAAGCCCTGAAGTAAATGTTTTTGCACCGGACCATTTAATTACCAGCGTAATTATAAAACCCATCGATAACGATGTAACAACCATTGCCCATATTATTAATTGTTCGGGAGGACGGTGAAGTTGCTTCATACATTCTTCCGATAAAGCGGGATATGAGTGATAGAAGTCCTTTAAAATTAAAAAATAATTTGCAGTATGGAGAAAAAGGTTAATTAACGTTGTAATTAAACCTGTTATAAGAAATTTTTTATTCATTATTATTATTATTTATGTTGTTCTTACTTTACCCGTGTGCTTATTTACCCTCTATATCAAATTTCATCAGACAATTTGTCCCTGTACTATCCGGTTCAGCGTATTTCAATGTTACAGGAAAATTAGAATAATAATTTGTAAATGCTATTAACAGTTTACCGTTTTTTAAATAGTTGACATTTGGCATCATTATTAGTTGCTTTGAACCACCTCCGTATGTTGAATATTCAACATTCTTAAATGTTTTGTCCAGTATTAATAGCACTAAATCCATTCCGCCATCGATGGATTTGTACAGCGCATCTTTAGTTACAGGAAAATCCTTTGATGAGGAACTGCCAACCAAAACATATTTTTGTTCATCTGTTTTAGCAACGAAATTTAAATAATCGCTTTTTGAACCTCCTGCGAAAGATGAGTATTCCGGCTTATTCGATTTTAAATTGAACTTCATTATAAAACCATCAGACTTACCGCCTAAATATTTCCCGTTTAGGGCATCGGATGTAACCGGAAAATCGGGTGACTTTGTTTCACCTGCGAGAATAATATTTTTTGCATTTTGAATAACGATAGAATTCACCTGGTCAGTCGAATCCCCTCCGATAAAAGTTGAGTAATAAATCTTAGTAAGTTTTTTGTCTATGATTGTTAAAAAGCCATCAGTCTCTCCTGTCAAAGAATTTTTATAAGCATTTTTTGTTACCGGAAAATTATCGGAATAAGTTCCGCCTGTAAGAAATATTTTTCCGTTTACATCGAAAGAATAAGAAGTAATATAATCCAGAGATTTTCCGCCTAAATAGGTGGAATATAAAATTTTATCAAGATTTAATGATAACGCCGTAATTGTTATATCGCCCGAAAGCCACCACTGGGTACTATCGGGTGGAGCTGAATTATCATAACCCTTTTGAATTACACTTTTAGTTGTGGGAAAATCCAGAGATGTTGTTTTACCAAATAAGTACAGAGTATTTTTATGAACAGAAAGTCTTGTCCAATGGTCACTGCCTGAACCTCCAAGGTAAGTTGAAGCAATATACCTGCAATCATTAGTGAATTTTATAATGTAATGGTCATTGTCTCCTTTGATTGATTTTTGATAAGCATTATCAGAGACCGGTAAATCCCGTGAATCCGTTGTAAAACCAACATATACGTTGCCATAATCATCAAGGATAATTTGCAAACAATAGAACTCTGACCCCGAGCCGCCAATATAAGTTGAGTAAATTAATTCTCCGGCAGGCGATAATTTCATAAGAAATATATCGCCACCGGTTACATCATTATCAGTGTGCCCCTTATAACTTTTTTGATAAGCATCGTTTGTTACCTTTAGCCCATCTCTTGTTCCTCCTGCAACAAATGTATTTCCGTTTTTATCTGTAACAGAAGAAACAGATGAGTGTACTCCTCCGCCGGAAGCTAAAAAAATTGAGAAATCTATTTTCTGTGCGAAAATGTTGGATATGATGCCCACAAAAAATAAAGCAGTGATAAAAAATGTTTTCATAATTTTGTAAAATTTATTAGTTTATTTTATGTAACTCATTACTTTTGTTTCTTTGAAAATTTTATTTGTATTTAAATCATTTGCTGTTATAGTATAAAAATATAAACCGGTTGCTAAACTTAAATTATTCATATTTAAGTTGATATCATAAAATCCCCGCTTTTGATATGAATTTACAAGGGTTGTTATTTCTTTTCCAAGCACATCATATAATTTTATACTTATAAAACTATTATTTAATACGGAATAACTGATAACTGTACTTGGATTAAATGGATTTGGATAATTTTGAAACAATTTATATTCATATACTATATTCTCATTCGTCGGACGTATGGAAACCGGGTTAATCACATTTAAACTAAATGTACACGAAACACTTGCATTTGCAGTATCGGTAGCAATTACTTTTATTCCTGTCGAACCGATTGCAATCGGAGTGAAAGTGAGTGTTCTGGTTGCGGGATTGAAATTAATCCAGGATGGTAAAGCACCGCCACCGCTTAACGTAGCGGAATATGTTAACGTATTATTTCCATCATCATCGATAAAAGTGCTGTCAGGGAAAGTATAATTGAGTACATGTCCGATAGTATCGGTCAGGTCAGGTATTTGATTTTTCACATAAGGAATAAAATTTGTGTGCTTTAAACTATCTATGATATTATCTACTTTTACCCAGTAAGTATAATATGTATTCATTGGCCAATTACCACGAGTGAAGAAAAGATATTTATTGTCGCTTGTAACATAAGGACAGCATTCATAGTTACCGGGTGTATTTATATTTGGTCCCAATGATTTTGGATTTGTCCAGCTGCCATTATTTTTATGATAACTAATAAACAAATCGTTAGGTGAGATTAATCGGAAAAAGATGATATAAGATTCATCTCTTGCAATAAAGAAATCGTTTTCCACATCCGTTTTATTTATGGGCTTTCCCAAACTCAGTATGGTTGTATCCGAGTTATGAATTACTAACTTGCATATATCGCTATTACCTCCGGGAGTTGAGGCGAGATAATAGTTTTTCAATTGAGTTTCCTGGAAATAATGCGTTTGCATATTAGTGGAAAGCAGTTTAACGGGAGTATTCCATCCTGTACTATTTCTTGTTGAGTAATAAGACCACGAGACACCTCCAGTGGAAAGAGTAGTATCTCTTTGTATATAAATAGTACTATCATTCATCGAAAGTCCCGGGCATATAAATCCTTCAAAAACAATAAAAGGTCCCTGCCATTTATTGTTCAAATACTTGTAGCATTTTATTCTTGAATTGATGGGCGGCCAGTCATTCAGTTCGCAATAATAAATTTCTTTGCCATCGGAGCTTATACTAATTCTTTCGACGGGACGTACTCCACTGCTAAACTGCAATTGAAATATTACAGGAGTATTACCCGGACGGGATTGTGCCAGGTATAAACTGTCCGTAGGAATTGGTTGTGAAAAACATGTGTTTAACAACAACAAGCAAAAAACAGAAAAGAAAATTGTTTTCATAATTATTTGTTTTATTTTCAAAATTATTTTATGTAACTCATTGCTTTTGTTTCTTTGAATATTTTATTTGTATTTAAATCATTTGCTGTTATAGTATAAAAATATAAACCGGTTGCTAAACTTAAATTATTCATATCTAATGATAGCTCATACGTTCCACGCTTTTGAAATGAATTTACAAGAGTAGTGATTTCTTTACCAAGCACATCATATAATTTTAATCTTACATTACTGTTATTTAATAATGAGTAACAGATAACCGTGCTTGGATTGAATGGGTTCGGATAATTTTGAAACAATTTATATTCATTTATTATATTCTCATTCATCGGACGTATAGAAACCGGATTAATCACATTTAAATTAAATGTACACGAAACACTTGCATTTGCAGTATCGGTAGCAATTACTTTTAATCCGGTTGAACCGATTGCCGTAGGAGTGAAAGTGAATGTTCTGGTTGCGGGATTGAAATTTATCCAGGATGGTAAAGCACCGCCACCGCTTAACGTAGCGGAATATGTTAACGTATTATTTCCATCATCATCGATAAAAGTGCTGTCAGGGAATGTATAATTGAGTACATGTCCGATAGTATCGGTTTGATTCGGAATTTGAGTGTTTAAATACGGAATAAAATTAGTGTGTTTAAGCATATCTATAAAGGCTGTCGAAACCCATTTCAAATCTTTATTTGAACTAAAGGTCATATATTGACCATCCGGTGTTACATCGCCTGCGGATTCATCATATTGTGTATTAATCTTATTACCAAGGTTTTTTGGATTTGTCCAGTTTCCGTTTGATTTTTTATAGGAAATATAAATATCGTTTTCTCCAAATCCCCCGGTTCGTGTAGATTTAAGTATTATATAGCTTTCATCCGGTGCTACATACGGGTCGCCCCATGTTTGAGTTGTATTGGCGTAATTTATTGGAAACGGAAGAATTGTACGTGGTTGGTAAACTCCGTTATGATATTGACTTCTGGCAATTAAACCGTTACTTGTTGAAAAGTATATGGAGGTATCTGCAACTATGCAGGGATGATATTGATCTGCACTTAGATTCGGCGGACTGCCCATACTCACGGGATTTGACCATACGGTATCATTTTTGGTAACGTAAGATAAATCTACCATACCAACCTGATTCATTGTTGGGTTTGCATCTAAATATAGTCTCGAACCGTTAAATGCAAAAATTGGTTCATTGGTCATTCTGTTTTTTGAAAATGTTGCCGTATCGGGACCATTCCATTTATTGTTTTTATATTCGTAACATAAAATAAACGGATTACCCGATGACGGCCAAAATTGTATACTATAAAAAATGGTTTTCCCGTCTGGAGAAAAAGTAATGCAAGACTCATTTCTGCCCGGCAATGAAATTTTGCCCGATGCAAAAACAATTGAAGAGTCACCTGGATGCGGTAATCCAAAATAAAGACTATCCGTCGGAATCGGTTGCGGGTAAGAAATACTCACCATAAAAGAACAGAGTAAAGTAATAATAATTATTTTCATATTTAATAATTTAATTTTTAAAATAAATGCTTTATTTGTATTACTTTTAATCAACTAATCAACTTTTTTGCAACAATGAAGTATTGCGCAGAATTTTTATGCAAATATACCGTTTCAATTGCGTTAAAGTTTTCATCAGTTATAAGATTCTTCAATTCGGAAAAATTTAATGGGATTATTTTGGGCACCAATCCAATTTTGTACATAAATGATAAAAGAAAATTTAAAACCGGTTTTTCTCTCAAACAGGGAGTTGCTGAAATAAAAAATCCACCGGGTTTCAAAAGTTCAATAATTCTTTGAATATACTTTTGAGAATCATCCAGTAAATGCAGTACATATGAAGCTATGACAACATCAAATGAACCCCTTTCAAACTTATCGTCAAATAAGGTTGAGTGAGTATAACAAATATTTTGAATACCACACCCAAATGCTTTTTTTTCCGCTATCTCTATCATTTTAGGTGAGAAATCAATTGCATGAACCAGTGAAACATTTTCAGCTATTTCATTGGATATTAATCCTGTTCCACATCCAAAATCCAAAACATTATCACTTTTTTTTAAATATTTTCTCGTTTTCTTAATAATTTGTGCGTAAGTTTTTTTATCAACCTTTTCTACCTTGTCGAAAATTCTTGCAATTCCGTTCCAAAATTTTTCTGTTTGC
>JBAZEQ010000018.1:0-3829 GCA_041653855.1 Ignavibacteria bacterium
GGAGTCTCTCCGATGTTCTCTATCGGTGGACTCCCGATACACTAATAGCTTTAGCAGTGTGTTTAGTCTGACACAGGTGGACAGCAATAACAAAAAAATAAGTAAAGTGAGACAAAAGTTAGACACTTAATTTTCTTTCTTTGTGTACTAAGTGTTCTTAGTGGTGAAAAGTTCTTTAATTTAAATAAACATTTATATTATCTATATTAAGTTAAATCATATAAAAAAATCTATGAGCGGAAAAGTTAAGACTAAATATGTTTGTCAGAGTTGCGGATATTCCTCACCACGCTGGACGGGTAAATGCCCCGAATGTGGAAATTGGAATACATTCGTCGAGGAAATTATAGAAACCGATAAACGAAAACTCAGCAAGACTTCCTCCATTAAATCTCAATCGGCAGAACTCAATAGAATTTCCGATATAAAAAACTCCGGTGAAACAAGAGTTAAAACCGGAATTGAAGAACTCGATAGAGTGCTGGGAGGTGGAATTGTAAACGGCTCTGTGATTTTAATTGGCGGCGACCCGGGCATCGGAAAATCAACACTAATGCTTCAAATAGCGGATAAACTTGAAGGAAAAAAGATTTTATATGTAAGCGGTGAAGAGTCTGCTATGCAGATAAAACTGAGATGTGAAAGATTAAATTATGATTTGAAAAACTTTTTAATTTTATCAGAGACTGATTTGGAAATTATTTCCGCAGTGATAGAAAATGAAAGACCCGATATTATTGTAGTAGATTCGATTCAAACTGTTTATCGTCCGGAAATCGAAAGTTCACCGGGAACAATTTCGCAATTAAGGGAATCAACATCACTACTTATAAAAATCGCAAAGAAATATAACATACCAACTTTTTTAGTCGGACACATCACAAAAGACGGAACAATCGCCGGTCCCAAAGTGCTGGAGCATATGGTGGACGTGGTTTTGCAGTTCGAGGGTGAAAGGACACATTTCTATAGAATCCTGCGTAGTATTAAAAATCGCTTTGGCTCTACGAATGAAATCGGTATTTTTGAAATGACTGATAAAGGATTGAAGGAAGTAACAAATCCAAGCGAGGTTTTTCTTTCTCAGCGTAATTACGGTGCATCGGGTTGTATAATTTCCTCTGCAATAGAAGGTACAAGACCAATACTAATCGAGGTTCAGGCTCTTGTAACTTCAACAAGTTACGGAATCCCGCAGAGAACCTCGATGGGTCTGGATTATAAGAGAACAAACATTTTAATCGCCGTGCTTGAAAAGAAACTCGGACTTTTCCTCAATAAATATGACATCTTTTTAAACATCGCAGGCGGAGTGAAAATAGACGAACCTGCAATAGACCTTGCGGCGGCGGCGGCGGTGTATTCATCTTATAAAGATATTCCCGTAGATTCTGAAACCGTAATCCTCGGTGAGGTTGGGCTGGCGGGAGAAATCAGGACTATACCGAACATAGAGAAAAGAATTAACGAGGCATCGAAACTCGGCTTTAAAAAAATTATCGTTCCAAAGAACAATTTAAAGAATATTAATGTTAACAAGTATAAGATTCAAATCTTAGGAGTAGAAAAGATTAAAGACGCAATATCTCTATTAGTTTGAAAGTTAAAACTTTTTACTTTTTACTTTAAACTTTATACTAAATTGGTATGGTAAATAAATTTACAACGCTCTACAGACACATTATCGAAGAAGAAAGAAAATTTCCCGAAGCTACAGGACAACTTTCTGATTTGTTATATGATATAGCTCTTGCGTGCAAGGTAATATCTCTCGAGGTAAACAGGGCAGGTTTGATTGATATTCTTGGATTAACCGGGCAGGAAAATGTTCAGGGGGAAGAGGTAAAAAAATTAGATGTTTACGCAAATGAAATTCTGACTCACATAATGCGGATAGGCGGACATGCGTGTGCTATATGCTCCGAAGAGGATGAAAATTTTATTCCAATGGAAGATAAATTTTTTCATCACGATGTATTAAATAAATATATAGTACACTTCGACCCTCTGGACGGCTCATCAAATATCGATGCGAATATATCTATCGGAACAATTTTTTCTATTTATAAAAGAATATCAAAAAGTGGACCGGCAACACTTGAAGATTGCCTTCAAAATGGTACTAAGCAGATTGCCGCAGGTTATGTGGTTTATGGCTCCAGTACAATTATGGTTTACACAGCGGGAAAAGGTGTACACGGATTTACGCTCGACCCTTCTGTAGGAGAATTTTTATTATCGCACGAAAATATGAAGATATCAAAAAAGTCTAAAACATATTCCGTTAACGAAGGAAATTATTCGAAATGGTCAGACGGAATAAAAAATTATATTAATTTTTTAAAACAAAAAGATAAAGGCTCAGAAAGACCTTATACATCGCGATATGTAGGTTCCCTTGTTGCCGACTTCCACAGAAATTTACTATATGGAGGAATATTTATTTACCCCGCAGATGAAAAGAATAAAAACGGAAAGCTAAGACTAATGTATGAAGCAAATCCTTTAAGTATGATAGTGGAACAGGCAGGAGGTAGAGCAAGTAACGGAAAAGACAGGATACTTGAAATCCAACCGACGAGCCTTCACCAGAGAACGCCACTGTTTATAGGAAGCGAAGAAGACGTAAAAATTTCAGAAAAATTTCTGAAAGAAAATTAAAAAGCTCTTATTATTAATTACTAATTATTATTTACCAACTGTTTTAATTCGGTTTTTTTAGAAGTGTATTACTTCTAAAATCATTAATATTCTTTTGATTAATAGCCACGCTTATTTGCAAAGAGTTATCATAAGATTTTATTACAAGATTATCGAGAATATTTTCTGTCGCAGTTGATTTTTTTTCTTTTTTAATATTGGAGCTTAACTTTACAATAGCTATCATACCATTTAACAGCTTTTCGAATGTTTCTGCATTTTTATTATCAATACATTCGAATTGTATTACAAACTTTAAATCATCTTTCATTTTTCCCGATAATATAAAAGTGTTAATGTTTTTGTACATATCGTTTAAAATCTTATCCTCGGTTCTGTTTACCGAATCAGTCTCTACTTTTGTTGAGTCGGTTATTTCAAATTTACCTGTTGTCGATTCGGATGGACCTGTCTGCATAAAATTTGTCAGTATCCCGCGGATAAATGCTTTTTCGGTTGATATCATCCATATATTTTCTTTGTAAACAGTCGATTCTATTGCGTTCAGCAGGTTTTGATTTTTCATCAAACCTGAATTTACCGAAGTATCCGTAACGGCAACCATTTCATCTATTCTTTTCATATAATTACTTGCACAAAGTGTATAGTTATCTTTGAAAAAGAAGAATAATTCATTTACATTATACATATAAATATTCGTACCGTCAGGTCTAACGGTTTTCTGAAATAGCGTATCCTTGGAAATATAGTTATCGAGTTTAGCTTTATCGAACACACCTTTTAAAACTATTGTGTTTTCACCGAGCCATGCATTCGAAAAAAATAATTCATCTATACCACCGGAAATAGATGCCCCGGTTGCAAGTTTAAAAGTATATAATAGATTTCCAAAATTCCTTTCTGCATTTAAAATAGAATCGGATATATTTTCTTTCCAGAATCCGGATGTCCGCATCGCCTTGAAATTCATATACATCACAAATTGCGGAGACTCCTGCAGGAGCGGGAATGTAGCTTTTACTGATAAAGGTAATTTCTCGGGAGAAGGTTTATTTGAACAACCAAACAAAAAAAGAAAACAGAAAATGGAAAATAGAAAATAATTTTTTTTCATGATTATTGCGTTACAAAGCTGGGGCTTCGCAACGAGAAAAAATTTTCTGTTCAC
>JBAZEQ010000018.1:3839-16926 GCA_041653855.1 Ignavibacteria bacterium
TTTTCCGGAAGAAGGTTTAAGTTGTTCTTAACCGATAACGGAAGCTTTTCAGGTGTTGGGTTTGAGCCGCATGAGAAAAATATAATTGCCGTAAAAAATAAGAAACAATGTATGTAAATATTCTTTCTCATATATATTTTTTAATAATCTTTTTTATTAAAATACCATATCGAAAGTGATATCATAATTCCAATAAACAGTATAGATGAAATAATCGGTTGAATAGAACCAAGTGCTTCCACTTTAATAGTATTTTCGCATAAATCGGCAAGGTCCCATGGTTTCGGCAGAATGTAATAAAAGAATTTAATTATAAACTCTGTAACAGCTCCGAAAGAAAAAAACTGTTCACCTTTTTTTGTTACAAGGTTCAGCAAATAAAAAATCCAGGATAAGGGAAAAAATAGTATTAAATTAATAAGAATATTCAGTATTGTATTCTTTGTTAATAATCCTATTAAAATCACAAATGAATACAATACAAGAAAAATTAAGGTAAACCAAAGAATTGAATACAAAAACGGAATATGCCAAACACCAGTTTTAAACGATACAATCAGCCAGATAATTCCAAGTAAGAAAAACGAGGATAAAAAAGCAAATGTTGTACCTGCAATCAAATGCCCTAATACAATCTTAGTTCTGCTAATTGGTTTGGATAGTAATAAATCTATATGTCCCTTTTGAAGCATAGACGGAATAAATGAAGAAACAATAATCAGGTAAAATGCCGTCAGCATAAACATCGGTATTTTAGAAGAAATATTGGATTCAAAATAAATCACGGCACTCCTGTAATCTGCATTACCTCCGGACGCCTCGAGGAATGTGAGCATCCCCGCCACACTATCGTTTGTTGCGGCAAATACTATGAAAAGAATTATTAAAGAAAAGAATATGAAAATCGACAGAATGATTTTCTTTGCAAATGCTTCTCTTATAATTCCGGATATAAATGTTAATAATTCCATTTTTATAATTTGTGTTCAATCAGGTTTATAAATTTACTTTCAAGTGTGATTTTTTCTTTTGCTACGCTCTGTATCATTACGTTTTTTGACCTGAGAAAATCTATAATCGTATTTACTTCTTCGAGATTATTCGCGGGTACGAGAAAACTATTCTTGCTTTGAATTACGGCTTTGTAATTATTCAACAGAGAATTATAAGCTTCATCGTTCAAATCACTTGTTACAAAAGCATAACTATCTGTTGATGTAATATCTTCGACACGTCCTTCTTTTACAAGCAAACCTTTATTAAGAATCGCAACCCTGTCGCAAATCATTTCAATTTCACTAAGCAAATGGGAATTCAGGAAAATTGTTTTTCCCTGTGATTTTAGAGTAAGTAATACATCACGGATTTCCTTCCTTCCAATCGGGTCAACGCCATCGGTAGGTTCATCGAGGAATATTAAATCGGGATTATTTATCATTGCCTGTGCAAGCCCGATTCTCTGCATCATACCTTTCGAATATTTTCTGATTTTAATTTTTCTCCATTCATTCATACCTACAATATTGAGGTATTCATCGGCTTTCCTTATAACATCACCGGGATTCATCCCGCTCAATTTACCAAAATGATATAAGACCTGTTCACCCGAAAAATAACTCGGAAAACTGTGATTTTCCGGTAAATATCCAATTCGTGTTTTTACCTTTACATCATTCAATTCTTTACCGAAAAGTTTTCCGCCACCCGATGTTGGAAACGTTATACCCAGCAGAATTTTAATCAGTGTTGTTTTCCCAGCTCCGTTCGGTCCAAGTAAACCAAAGATTTCACCTTCGCCTACATCAAAAGAAACCCCATCCAGTGCAAGAATTTTATTCTTGGAAAAACTTTTCGAAGAATATTCTTTTTTTAAATTATTAATCGTTATTACGGACATAATTATTTCAAATTTTAATTTTAAAGTAACAAATTATAAATTAATTATAATCGTGTATCATTTTTTAGTGCATCAATTATATTTTGAATATGTTCGGTCAATTCCAGACCTATTTCAGCCGCTCCTTTTTTAATATCATCACGGTTTACAGTTCTTGCAAAAGCTTTATCTTTCATTTTTTTAATTACGCCTCCCGGCACTACATCATTCAAGCCACCGGGTTTCATCAATCCATATGCAACAACAAGCCCTGTAATTTCATCACAGGCAAAAAGATATTTTTTCACTTGCGAATCTCTCGATTCATTTGTTCTTTCAGGGTACGCATGACTCAAAATTATTTTTACGAAAAATTCATCGAAACCTGCTTCCTTTAAAATCGGGACAGCTGTATTTGGATGGGAATCGGGATACATTTCCCAGTCCAAATCGTGAAGCAATCCCGCAGCAGCCCATAAATCTTCGTTTTCGCTGTGTTTCTTCGCATAAAAACGCATACAGGATTCAACAGCATAGCAATGTTTTCGAAGGTTAATATTTTGAATATAATTATTTAATAGTTCGTGTGATTTTTCAATTATATTTTCCATAATAAATTATTTTACTAAGTTAAGTAAAATATTTTTTAAATTCTTCTAATTCTTTTTTGCTTATCCTGTCGGGTTTTTCACCATCTTTATAAAGTAACTGGTTAATATTTTTACCTTTAGTCGGTGAAGGATTTAACTCTTTCCAGAAGTCCTCCGATTTTTTTACCTCACATCCGCAAACTTTCGCCAGTCTTTGAATTTCCGTATCAGATGATACTATTGTCAATGTTTTTTTACTGTAATTTTCTTCAATATACTTTTTTATAACATCATCGGCTGTTTTATACCCGGATAAAACCACATAATTTCTTTTTATATTACTAAAGCCATCAAAAACAAATATTAGTTTATAGTTTCTGTTTACTTTATATTTTACGGATTCTATGAGAGTAAGTTGAGCAGATTCAGGATTTTCTGAAAACAGTTTTTTTAATTCGGAAATCTTATGTATTAAATTATTCGAATCTATTATTATTGTCTTCAATAAATCGTTATTAGGTTTTTAAAGTTATAAAGGTATAAGATTACAAAGTTGTATGGCAATTCCCACTTTCAACTTTATAACCTTATAACTTTCGAATTGCTACGGTCTTATCCTGTTTGGTCTTCTTGCGTATGGTATTGCTTCCCTTATGTGTTCAAGGTTGCAAATCCAGCTTACCAATCTTTCTATACCCAGCCCGAATCCTGAATGCGGAACACTTCCATATCTTCTTAAATCGAGATACCATTGAAATTCTTCCATTGGTAATTCGTGTTCTTTAATTCGTTCCAGAAGAAAATCAAGATTATCTTCCCTTTGCGAGCCGCCGATAATTTCTCCGAATCCTTCCGGAGCAAGCACATCTACACCAAGTGCTATATCCTGATTTTCAGGGTCACGTTTCATATAAAAAGCTTTTGCGTGAGCAGGCCAGCGATGTACAAAAACAGGTTTATCAAAATCCTCAACAATTGCTTCTTCGTGCGGTGCTCCAAAATCCTCACCCCATGGGAAAGGACGGATTTGTTCTTCGCCATTTTCGCTTTTCTTAAATAGTGGAACATCTTTTTCCCTTAAAATTTCCACTGCTTTATCATAGGTTATTCTCGGGAAAGGTTTTTTGACTTTTTCTAATTTAGAAACATCACGTTGCAGGATTTCCAGTTCAATCGCTTTATTTTTAATAACTCTCTGAACGACATATTCGAGAAAATCCTCAATTAAATTCATATTGTCATTTAAATCGTAATAAGCCATTTCGGGTTCCATCATCCAGAATTCTGTTATATGCCGGCGTGTCATGGAATATTCCGCTCTGAATGTCGGACCGAGTGTGTATACCTTACCAAGTGCCATAGCTCCCGTTTCTGCATAAAGCTGTCCTGATTGTGAGAGGTATGCTTTTCCCAAATCAAAATAATCTGTCGAGAATAATGTCGAAGTTCCTTCACAGGCATTTGGGGTAAATATAGGTGTATCGAATAAAATGAAACCATTTTTATACATATAATCACGAATGGATTGTATGATTTCATTTCTTACTCTTAAAATCGCCGCTTGTTTTGGAGAACGAATCCACAAATGTCTTTTATCTGCAAGGAAATCTATTCCGTGTTCTTTTGGTGTAATCGGATATGGTTCTGAAATCTGAACTATTTCTACGTCATTTATTTGTAATTCAAAGACATTTTCTTTTTTCGGATGTTTTGAAACAACACCTTTTACAATAAGGGAAGACTCCTGCGTAAGTTTCGAGAAATCATCCCAAACTTTTTCGGAGACTTCTTTCTTAGAAACTACTCCCTGAATTACTCCCGTCCCGTCTCTAAGCTCAGGAAACATAAGTTTACCCGAAGAACGGATATTATATAGCCAGCCTTTAATTGTTATTTCCTGACCAACGTATTGTGAAATTTTTTCGATATATACCCACATAATAAATGTATAATGATTAATTAATAATATTAAAAATTTACTTTAAAATCTATTAAATTACCTTTTTGAAACATACCAACTTTCATTTTACTTGAAACATTAAAATCGTATAAATGTGCATCGACATAAGCATCAGCAAGGTTAACAAGATAAAACATCATAAAATACAAAAGATTCTGATCACGCGAATCACGATAAGATTCCCTCAGTCTTTTATATCTTTCATCCCCATAAGGATTTTCAGGGGTCTGTGAATTGGCATACAAATCTCTGTAATCAAGATATTTGCTGTTATTATAGAAAAAATAATATGCCAATGAACCACCAACAACTGCAACAATCGGGAGTTTCCAGTAAGATTCGTTATAAACCTGTCCCAGCCCGGGTAAAACCGCAGAAAGGAATACAGCTTTCCACGGAGATTTTTTCATTTCAAATTTCACATTATTCTTTTTCACCGTATCCCGGGAACTCTTTTTTGTCAGTGTATCTTTCAGCAAATCACCTGTCTTTAATGAATCATATTTCAAATAACTAATATCAAATTTTTGCAAAAGTGACTGTGATTTCGCTTCACCTGAAAATCCCGTAATAAAAATTATACAGGTTAAAAGCAAAATAAAAAAAGCATCCCGTTTTAACAAGATGCTCGATTTTAGTTCGATAAACTTTTTCGGGAATCTCAATTTATTTAAGGAGTATTATTTTGTTGTTGATTATTGTCTCCTGTATTTCCCTGATTATTCTGCTCACCACCCGGTGTTTGTTGTGTTGGTGGTGTAACAGGTGTTCTTTGAGGCATTTGCTGATTCTGACTGTTTTTCTGAATTATACTTTCGACATCCTTACTGCTCTTACTTATATAAATATTAAGCAACAGTGAAGCCAAAAGGAATATAACAGCAAGTACAATCGTTGATTTTGATAAAAAATCCGATGTTCTTCTTGCCCCAAACATAGTGGATACGCCTGAGCCACCCACTAATCCTGAAAGTCCGCCACCTTTAGATGCTTGCATTAACACAACAATCACTAAAAGTATGCAAACTATTATTAATAATATAATAGAAAATGTAATCATAGACTTGTAAAATATTGTTCAAAAATAATAAATTCAAGTCAGAAGAGGGAAAGAAAAGAAAAACTAAATAAACGACAGAATTTTAACGATGTTTTATATTTTCCGGGTATTTATTTAACTAACAACATCTTCTTCGTATCTGTAAAATCCCCTGAGCAGATTATGTAAAAATATATTCCACTTGGTAAATGGTCAACGGAATAATTGAAAATAGAAAATGGTACTTCATATATTCCGGGCTTTTGATACTCATTCACCAAAACCGCTATTTCTTTTCCAAGTATATTGTATATCCATAAAGTTGTAAAATTGAGGAATTTTATGTTTCAAAATGATTTTCTTTTAAATACTGATAATTTCAACATTTTATATCGAATTCCTTAAAATTTTATCTGCTGATATGATTAATTCGTCAAATAGTCCCCGTTTAAGTTCCGAATAATTAAGCTCTTTGTAAGAAGCTTTAATTATGCCGCCCGAAAGCAGATGGATATTATCACAAATATCTATTAGAGGTTCAAGAATGTGAGATGATATAAAAACCGTTTTTCCTTTTTCTTTCAGTTTTTTTATAACAATTTCGAGGACTTTATTCGTCTCGAGGTCAAGCCCGTTAAATGGTTCATCGAATATATAAATCGGTTTATCCTGCTTTAACACAGCCATTAAAGCAAGTTTTTTCTTCATCCCATTTGAATATGTTTCGATTAATTCGTCGAGAGGAATTTTGAAAAGTTCCCTGAATGCATTTAAAGAAAAATCCTTATTCGAAGCAGAAAAAATTTTTAAGTATTCACTCCCTGTGATATTGGAGTAAAAATAATTTTCTGTTTCCAGAAATTCGGTATCGGAACGTTTTATATTATTCTCATTAAAAAGTATCTGTCCCGAATCAGGTTCTATAACTTTTGCAATTGCATTGAACAAAGTAGTTTTTCCCGCACCATTCAATCCTACTACACCGTGAATTTCGGATGTATTAAACTCTGAAGTCAATTCATTTAAGACACAATTATCACCGAAGGATATGGATATATTTTTTAACTCAATCATATAAGTATAATTTTAAATTTTCTTTTGCAGAAAAATAATATTTAAAACATAAAAACAACGGTAGCGGCAGTAAGAACGGAATACCACCGATTATAAATGGCAATATTGTACAAACCTGTATAACGATAAGAAAAATACTGTTCCCGGGAAGCGTATCACGGGGAACGTAAATTTTATATTTAAAAAATATAGTCAGAGCAAGAACAGTCATTTGTACTATAAAAAATATGAGATTAAATATTATTAAATTGGGATTAAAAATAGAATTAATTAAAAGTACAGGCAAATACAAAATAAAAAGTAAAATCGAATGTCTTAAAACTTTTTTCTTTAAAAAGTGTGAAGGCTTAGTGTAACCGGAAAACAGGATATTCTGCGGCTCGCACTCTTCATAAAAAGAAAAGATATGTATTGTGAGAATCCAGAGACAAAATATCGGTAAAAAAATAACGGGCGATACCGCTAACGTAACAACATACAAAATACTAAAAGTATACCTGTATTTTCTGATTCCGCTTATCCACTCGAAATTTTTCGGAGAAATTAATTTACTTAAAAAGCCGAGTTTTGTTTTTTTCTTTACGACATATTTAATTCCTGAAATAACAGCACTGCATAAAATTACTAACACAAAGAAGTACCAATAAAAAGAGAAAAGTAAATAGCCGGAAAAGAGAAAAGACAAAACTGCGTATTCTGTAAAAATTGCTTTACGTGGAAAAGTCAGATGGAGATAGACAAAAGATTTATCTTTTCTTGAAATCTGGATTAATAAGATTATAGCAACGGTAGAAATAAATGTGAAAAGTGCTAAGTAGTAATTTTGATATAATTTAATAATCTGGAATAAAGCTAATATAAGAACTACTGAAATTATTATGTTATGGAATATTCCTAAAAGTTTTATTTCTCTTTTAAGCTGTATTAACCTTATTTTAAATAAAGTCCAATCGAAAAAATTCATTCGTTATTTTAGTTATAAATAACTACGATTGTTTTGATTGAAAAGTTATAGAAGAATATAAAAGGTTACCAAACCGGAGCTTGGTAACCTGAGAATAAAAACTTTTCTATAAGGAAAATTCTCTAATAAAACATAGAATACTTTTTCGGATTTGCTTCACTCATAATTTCATAAACCGCTTTGAAAACATCTTCGGAATTTGGTTTCGAAAAATAATCCCCATCCGCACCGTAAGCCGGTCTGTGCGGTTTTGCACTCAAGGCAACAGGTTTGGAATCGAGATATTGATAACCACCCTGAGCATCGAGTACCTGTTGCATCATATAAGCCGTTCCGCCACCGGGCATATCTTCATCGAGAAATAAAACCCTGTTAGTTTTTTTAAGTGAGTTTAAAATCACACCATTTATATCGAATGGTAATAAAGTCTGAACATCGATAAGCTCAACCGATATTCCGATATTTTTGAGTTTATCTATAGCAACCTTTGCGATATCTGTGCAGGCACCGTAAGTAACCACGGTTACGTCATTCCCCTCTTCAAGAATTTCCGGCACTCCGAGCGGAAGCGTGATATCGCCGACGTTTGCAGGAAGCATTTCTTTATACCTGTAAGCATTTAGTCTTTCGATTATTAGTCCCGGTTCATCAGATTTCAGAAGTGTATTATAAAATCCCGCGGCTTGAGTCATATTTCTCGGAACACAGACATATAAACCTCTGAAAGCATTGATTATAGTAGCCATCGGTGAACCTGCGTGAAAAATCCCGACTAATCTGTGTCCGCGTGTCCTGATAATAAGCGGTGCTTTCTGTCCTCCTGCTGTACGGTATCTCAAACTTGCAAGGTCATCACTTATAATTTGCAACGCATATAATAAGTAATCGAGATATTGAATTTCGGCAATTGGTCTAAGACCTCTGAGTGATGCACCGATACCCTGTCCTATAATAGTAGCTTCGCGAATTCCCGTATCTGTAATCCTGATATCACCATACTTTGCCTGCAATCCCGCCATACCCTGGTTCACATCACCAAGCTGTCCGACATCTTCTCCGAATGCAATAATTCTCGGGTCGCGTTTAAATGCTTCGTCAAAGAATGCAAGCAAGATTTCCCTGCCTGCTACCATTGGAGAATCTTTTTTATATACAGGTTTAATTTCTTTTATATTCAGTGCATTTTCGGAAGTCTCGCTGTGTAGATGAGTATTATATCTTGCTTCGTTTTCTTTTGCAAAATTATTTTGCCATTGAATAAGTCTTTTCCGTACATTTCCGGATTCATCTTTAGTTGCAAGCAATACGTCAAAAACCGCTTGTGCATTGACTTTCCGCTCCATATCGAGATTGCCTGTCATCAATTTATTTATTTCATTAATCTTTGATGCGTTTTTACTTACAGATGATATTTCATTAAATATTTTACTTAATTCGGTGCGTTCTTTTTTTATCGGATTGCAGAATTCATCCCACGTTTCTTTTTGAAGTTTCTTTACATTTATTTTTGCTTCTTCTTCTATTTTATTTAACTCGTCTTCTGTTGCAATTTTTTTGCCGAGTATCCACATTCTCATTTGTTTTATACAATCGAAATCCTGTTCCCATTGAAGCCTTTCCTTTGTTTTATACCTCTCGTGTGAGCCGCTTGTTGAGTGTCCGAGCGGTTGAGTCATTTCGGTAATATGAAATATTGTAGGTATATGCTTTTCACGAACGACCGCAATTCCTTCTTTATAAGTTTTTATTAATCTTTCATAATCCCAACCCGCTACACGATAAATATTATAACCCTGATGTAATTTTTCATTGAATTTGAATCCTTCGAGCACTTCGGAAATGCTTGACTTAGTAATCTGAAAAATATTCGGAACTGAAATTCCAAATCCATCATCCCATATAGACATTGCAAGCGGTACCATCAGAACTCCCGCGGCATTAATCGTTTCATAAAAAACACCTTCGGCAGTACTGGCATTTCCTATTGTACCAAATGCAACTTCATTTCCGTTAACCGAAAAATCTTTTAAATAATTTAATTCGGGATTATGCCTGTAAAGTTTTGATGCATATGCAAGACCGAGAAGTCGCGGCATTTGTGCGGCAGTGGGAGCAATATCGGATGATGTGTTTTTCATATCCACCTGTCTTTTCCAGCTTCCGTCTTCATTCAGCAATCGTGTTGCAAAATGATTATTCATACCTCTGCCACCCGAAGCAGGTTCATTTTTTATGTCGGTATCGCCATAAAGTTGTGCAAAAAGTTCTTTTATTGTTGCTATTCCCGTTGCAAGGGAAAAAGTCTGGTCCCTATAATAACCCGAACGAAAATCACCATTTTCAAAAGCTTTTGACATAGCGATTTGTGCAATTTCTTTCCCGTCACCAAAAATTCCGAATTTAGCACGACCCATCAGGGATTCTTTTCGTCCGAGCACACTCACCTGCCGGCTTTCATTTGCCAGTTTATAATCGCTTAGTATTTCGTTTTTATCGTATTTACCGTTTCCTGAAACTTTTTCGACCTTTATTTCAGAGTTGGTGTTTATTTGATTTGACATTTGTTCTCCTGTTTTTTTTCTATGTTTATACATAAAAACATAATGTTTTATATATCTTACATATAATTAATAATATATTCCGTAAATATTAACAAAAAATCAGCCTGTTAAGTTCTTAAAATAGAAATAATTATGGAGAGTGTAAACACAAAACCTAAGAGCATTTCACCACTAAGGACACTAAGAACACAAAAAAAAAATTAAAATTTATTTTAATATTACAAATTATATCGCTTTTTAAATTTAAATAATCTTAGTAAACTTAGTATCCTTAGTGGTAACATCTCTCCACACTCTAATTCTCTTTTATATTTTTTGATTTCTAAATTTATACTATCTTAAAAAAATAAATTTTAAAAGATATGGCACTCGATAAATTAAAAGAAAAAGCTCTCGAAGCCGCAGGCGGATTGAAAGATAAAATTTCCGACCTGAAAGATAATATTTTTAGTTCCGAAGAAGAGGAAATCAAAGAAGAATTTAAAGAATCCGGTACAAGTAAAATTCAGGAGATGCTGAATTATATAACCGATTCCACCGACCTTATCAATAGAGCGGGATTTGAACTAAGCGGCTTGGGAGTATCTATTGCAATTGCACCTTTAATAAAAGTATCTTTTGCTTTCCTGCAAAAAATTTCAGAGGAAGAGCGGGCAGTTATTATAGAAGAATCAAAAGAAAAAAAAATTATTAAAATTCTTCTTGCGTGTCTGTTCAAAGCAAGCGATTTCGTTGACGGCATTAAAGTCGGAAATTATAAGCTCGGTGGTGTGGACATTTCGCTTGGACTTACTCCGGGTATCAATGTAACATTCAAAAAATAATGTCGTTATATTTATTAACAGGCACATCTTTAGTGCGTAAATTCAAAAAATGGAAAATAAAAAATCTATAGGTTTAAAATCTTTTTCGCGGAATTTTTGGGTAGTAATCGTAATGGAGTTCTTTGAAAGAGGTTCATACTACGGCGTTATGTCCGTTCTATCGGTATATCTTGTGCTAAGTGTTGCCGAAGGCGGTTTAGGATTTTCGAAAGAATCAGTCGGGGTGATTAACAGCGTTACAAGACCATTATTATATTTACTGCCGATTTTATCGGGTGCTATTGCGGACAAGTTTGGTTACAAGAAAACATTGTTTTTTGCTTTTATAGTAATGAGTATAGGTTATTTTCTAACAAGCCTTGCATCGGCTTACGCACTTGTATTTATGAGTTTACTTTTTATGACAGTCGGAGCGGGATTTTTTAAACCTGTTATCTCGGGAACAATTGCACGTAATACCGACGAAAAAAATTCTTCACTTGGATTTGGAATTTATTACTGGTCAATAAATCTCGGTGCTTTTATTTTCCCGCTTATTCTTGTTCCAATGCTGAAAAGTATTTCGTGGTCACTGATATTCGTGATGGCGGCAATAGGAACGGGATGGTTGATATTTTTAAATTTATTTGCATATAAAGAACCCGAAAAGCCCGAAACATCAAAGAAAATAATCGATGCTCTGAAAGGAATCGTGCTTGTATTAAAAGATTTCAGATTTATTATTATGATTGTAATATATTCCGGGTTCTGGATTTTGTATTTCCAGATGTTCGATACTGTGTTATGGTACTTAAAAGATTATATGGATATGACACCTGTAAATAATCTTGTAAATTCTTTCCTCGGACTTTTTATAAACAATCCGAACTGGAAATTCGATGCCGAGCATGTAACAGTAATAAATGCATTAACTATAATAGTATTACAGTTATTCGTCTCTAATATTGTAAAAAATAAAAAAGCCTTACCCACAATGATAGCAGGGATTACAATGGGAACGATTGGTATGGCAATGCTGGCAATTTCCACTTATGCGTGGGTGTTTATGGCGGGGATAATTATTTTCTCTTTGGGAGAAATGACGGCACATCCGAAATTTATATCTTATGTAGGATTAATTGCACCGGCAGATAAGAAAGCACTTTATCTCGGGTATTCATTTCTGTACGGAGTAATAGGAAGCGGAATTGGCGGAATACTCGGAGCGAATCTTTATGTTCACTTCGTAGATAAACTAAAAGCTCCATCAACACTATGGCTGATATTCAGCGGAATAGGGGTTGCTACTATAATAGGTTTGATGCTATTCAATAAGTATTTAGCTCCGAAGAAAGTTTGAAATAATGAGTAATGAGTAATGAAGAGCGGATATTCTTTGCTGTTAGTGACGTCAGTTAAAACCTATTTATGCACCAATAGAGGCAGAAAAATATTTAGCTCCGAAAAAAGTGTAGCGTATCAAAAAAAATTAAATATCTAAAAGTCGTTTTTTAATTACTCATTTAATTAAAATCATTTTTTTTGTGTCGGTAAATTTCACTGTCATTAACCTATAATAATATATACCACTCGAAATATTTGAACCATCAAAACTAATTTCATAAGACCCTGCGTTTTTAACCCCGTTAATTAATCTTTCTATTTCTATTCCATTAACATTATATACAGTCAAATTTACATACTCTTTTTTAGGTAATTCAAGCCTGATGGTTGTAGATGGATTAAATGGATTTGGGTAATTTTGACTAATTTTATATTCCTTAGGTATTTCGGAAGATATTTGCTGAATACCAATTGTACTTCCACCGTTTGTTGTTTGATAAATATAACCTAGATTAGTAGCAATCCATCCTGTTTGAACATTAGAAAAGTGAACTGAAGTATGACTGCCATAAATACCATTTTTTGCAATCCAATTATTTCCTCCATTTGTTGTATTAATTACAGTACCGGATGAACCGACAATCCATCCATTCAAAGAATCCGGAAAGAAAATGGATTTCAAATCGTAAGAACTTAATGTTGAAACACTCCAATTCGTTCCCTCGTTAGTTGTTTTTATGTATTTGCCTGCATTTCCCACGGCAAATCCAGTAAATTGATTTATGAAATAAACAGAGTTCAATTTTCCAGGAATTACAACCGGATATTGCGTCCAATTTAATCCGCCATAATTAGCCTTTAAAATTAAACAATTAG
>JBAZEQ010000019.1:0-9446 GCA_041653855.1 Ignavibacteria bacterium
AAGGTAGATTTAAAGAAAAAAACGTCTTCTGTCATAAATGTAAAAGCAACATTATAAAACATGAGGAAAAGGAAACAGATGTAGCAATATCAATAAAAATGTTTGAAATTTTGTATAAAAACGAATGTGATGCTGTAGTTATTATGACAGGTGATACTGATATTACACCAGCAATAAAAACCTCAAAGGTATTGTTCCCTGAAAAAAAAATAATATCTTGCTTTCCTTTCAAAAGAAATAATAAAGAATTAGAATCAATAACAGATTTTAGTTTTAATATTAATAAGGATTTGTACTTAAAATTTCAACTTCCTGATCCATATATTAAAAAAGATGGAACTCCTATATACAAACCTTCTAAATGGTAAAAGAGATTTTTACTACTGTTATTTGGAAATCTGCTTTAGCAGATGCCACTAACAAAAAATTCAGAATGGCTTCCTTTTTGTTTATAATTAGGGCGTTTTTATAACGAAAGATCCGATTTTAAGAAACGCTATAAATAGCAAATGAGCATAAGCTAAATCGTAACTTTCCAACGAAAATAGCGAATGAGCGATTAAATTCCTTAAATTTAATCCGGCTTTTTCTATTAAAAGAAATTTTAAAAAACGCATTTCATCCTTCGTAAATTTATCTTGTAAATCTTTCTCGTGTAGTAATAGATTTATATCTTTTTCGCGTGTTACTTCCCTGCCTTTGTTATCTTTGTTTATACTAAAAGTTGGAATATTAAACAAAGCACAAATATCTCTAATTATACCTTCCAATTTAATACATAATGAATCTATACAGGTTATAAGCGATGGTTTATACGAATGGTCTGCATTAACTTTTTCGATTTCGTTAAAATATTCTTTAAACCCTGGGATTAAATAGTCTAGCCATTTTACTTGGATTACTTTATTATTGGGGTAGTGTTTAAGAAAGGATTTACCCAACCAAGAATTAGTTTCCATAAAACTAATAAACAATTTCAAGGATAATTTTTTCTCTTGAACTGATTTTAAAATTATTTCATTAATCAATGGTAATTTATAATGCCTTACTAAATAATAATAATTTTCTAATCTACAATAATACTCAAGTTCTTCAGGTTCAGTAAAATGTTGACTAACATGACCATTAGCATCTATAACACTTTTGTTTAGCATATAATGTAACGGAGCATGTTTTCGTTCATCTTCTATTAATCTATCTAATTCTTCTTCTGATGGTAATAGTTCTTTATCCATTGCAAGATGAGCCAAAATGTCATTTGAATTAAATTTTGTAAATTTGTCGGCAACGTCTTTACACCACTTTATATGTTCAGATAAATCGATTTCAGTGGAGATTACTCCAAAGTGAACTTTATTTTTAAGTTCAGTATATTTTGTTTCTAAATATTTAATCTTTTCATTGTCGCCAATTTTTTTATAATAAGTCAAAGCATTTAGACAATATTCAGGAGCAACTGCCTCATTACCATCTTCATGAAGTTCCATAAGTGTCTCGTAACAAAAAGCAATTTTTTTGTTCCAGTCGAAAGTTTTCTCATCAATTTTAGTATCTATTTCCTGACCGATTTTATAAACATCCACTGCTTCCCAGAAATGTTTACCGTTGATTAAATAATCAGATATTTGATTACAGATTTCAGTTAATGGTTGTAATTCTGTTTTTTCAAATACCTTTCTATTTCCAATGATTAACTTAATTAACCTTATTTTCAAACTTGTAGTTGCGACATTCGAATTTTCTAAATCACTTATTAGTCTTAATATTTCTTTTTTTGCATCTTCAACCAAATGATTTATTTGTAGACCTAACAAAAGAGCATTAACAGAAAAATAATAAATATTAGCCCCATAGTGCTTCTCTGGATTACCGATATGATATTCTTCATATATTTTTAAAAGCTTTAAATATGAATCAATAGCATCCTTCGCAAAAACATTATTTTTGAATTTACTCAACCAAAGAATATGAGAATAATGAGCTTTTAATAATGCGTTTTTCGTTGCACTTTGTCTGAATTTCAGATATTCATAGGTTTCATCTGTAAATCCAAAATCTTCGATGTTTTGCCATAGTTTATTTTCATTTATAATAATACAAAGAAATCCAATTTCCCACTTAATTTTTTCTGCTTCTGGTGACTCTTCACCCAATTTTTTTAATAAATTACGAAATAATGGATCAATATTGTAGAAATCTTTATATTCCGTTGCTTCAATTTCTAAATGTGCATATAAATCTTCAAGATTTATAAAATCTTTTTTACTGATGTTCATAATTTATTATATTATTTTCGAAAATTGAAAAAAAATCATTATTAATGTTTAATCCACCGTTTGTGAACACATATACAATAGCTATAATAAATTTCAATCATTTTTTTATCACTCGACTGCTTTCCTTTTTTATTTTCCTATTCCAAAACAAATAAAACGGAATTCCTATTAATATAAGACCTAAGCCAATTCCGGCATCGCGAGGATTTTGAATTATAGTAACGACTACAAGAACAAAGCTGAATAACACGAAAATAGCAGGAACAACCGGGTACCAGAATACTTTATATGGTCGTGGTTCGTCTTTCATTTTTCTTCTTAGTACAAACACTCCGAATGCACCCATTCCGTAAAATATAAATGCCGCAAACAAAAGCATATCAGTCAACTGGTCGAATGAACCTGAAAGAACAAGCATAGACGCCCATATACATTGTATAAACAGGGAAATGTGAGGAGTTCTGTATTTTGAATGATGTTTACCTGCGTTCAGAAAAAACAATTTATCTTTTGCCATAGCAAAATAAATTCTCGATGAAGCAAGTATGGTTCCGTTAGTCGTTCCGAAAGTCGAGACCATAATTAATATAGAAATGAAGAATGCTCCGAAAGTTCCAAGAAACTTTCTCATTACTTCGACAGCTATAATGCTATGTTGAGTTTTTGAGATGTTAATTATTTCATCGACAGGCATTACATATTGGTAAGCAAAATTTACTGTAAGGTAAACTAAAATTACTATTATAACTCCACCATATAGAGATAACGGAATAATTTTTTTCGGATTTTTAATTTCACCACCAAGGTAACCTATATTATTCCATCCATCATATGCCCAGAACGCCCCAAGCATTGCCGCAAACATCGCCCCGAATAATCCAAGCGAAGTTCCGTATGTATACCCGCTTCTCTCGAGCAAAGGGGTTGCATTTTCAATGCTTCCTCCGCTTATCGATAGTCCCAAAATAATAATTACAAAAATCCCAAGCACTTTTAATATCGTAAAAATATTCGTAATCGTTCCGCCAAAAATCACACCAAAATAATTTGCGGAAGTTAGAAATATTAAAGTACAAATTGTTAGTGCCTTTACACCAAATCCCTCGAAAGGAAAAAATATTCCAAACAGAGAAATTTTTTCAATATGTTCTGAAAAATGTGGAAGCGGAATTATGGCATTTACGGATTCGGAAAAAATATATGCGATAGAAGCAATCGAAGCAGATTGAATTACCGAAAAGCACGACCACCCATAGAGAAATGCAAATGCTTTCCCATACATTTTTTTAAAATAGACATATTGTCCGCCGGGTTCAGCAATGAGTCCGGCAATTTCTGCATTTGTAGCGGCACCGAAAAGAGTGATAATTCCGGGTATTAGCCAACACAATAAAACCAAACCGGGAGAGCCAAGTTCGACCGACATCGGGGCAATTTTCTTAAATACACCGGAACCGATCATAGAGCTAATTACTATCATTAATGCTGTAAACATTCCGAGCCGGGTGAGAAGACCACTGGAATGAATCGAATGAGGAGTTTTTTTATTGTCCAATAATAATATGAGTGAATATTAATTAAAGAAAACCTGCGCGACTTTATATAATTCATCATCAACCGTTTTTAATTCTCCGATTGCTTCTTTTATTGGTATATCCGTAATCCGGTTCGATTGTATAGCTGCCATTCTTCCGAACTTTTCTGCTTTAATCATTTCAACGGAATAAACACCAAATCTTGTTCCAAGTACCCTGTCAAAAGCAGATGGCACACCGCCCCTCTGGATGTAACCGAGAATAGTGGCACGGGTTTCAAAACCTGTTCTTTTTTCTATTTCCTCAGCAAGGTAATAACTTATTCCCCCGAGCCTTTCCCTGCCGAAGTCATCTAATTTTTTCTTACCTTTTGTCTGCTTTAATTCTTTTTCGAGAAATTTAGCACCTTCTGCTACTACTACAATTGAAAAAAGTTTTCCTCTTTTATAACGACTTTTTAATATGTTTACTACTTCCGAAATCTTGGTTTTCTTTTCGGGAATCACAATTACATCTGCACCCCCTGCAACACCGGAATAAAGGGCTATCCATCCTGCATGCCTACCCATAACTTCAAGTACCATAATTCTGTGATGCGATTCTGCAGTCGTGTGAAGCCTGTCTATTGCCTCTGTTGCTATCCCTACTGCGGTATCAAAACCGAATGTGTAATCCGTTCCGCTAATATCATTATCGATTGTTTTGGGAACACCAATTACATTTATTCCTGCTTCGTGTGCAAGCTGGGCAATGTGCATCGAACCTTCACCTCCAATTGAAATAATTGCATTGAACCCTTCCCTTGAAATTTTATGAAGTAATGTATCCTTACCGCCTTTTTGCTCGAAAGGTGAAAATCTTGAAGTACCAAGTATAGTACCACCACGATTGATGATGCCGGCAATATTTTTGAGATTTAATGTCTTATAACTCTCATCGAATATGCCTTTCCATCCATTCATAATTCCAATTGTTTCATACCCGAACTGGTCTGCTTTTCTTGCAATTGCACGGATAACGGCATTCAGACCGGGACAATCACCTCCGCTTGTTAATACTCCGATTTTCATAATTTAAATATGGATTTATTAATACTACTTGTTTTATAAAAAAAATCAATTGCTACGAGCTTTAGCTCGTAGAGCAATAACACCGACAAATAGGGCTTTAGCCCTTAATCTAAAAAATTTAGTGGCTAAAGCCCGCATTTTATTCTAATCTCCACGACTTAAAAGTCGTGGCTACGGAAAAAAATTAGTTTGACAAACTGAAAATCTAAATTAGATTTACAAAAATCATATCAATTTAATCTTACTTCTTATTCTTCACTTTTGTCTGTTCAACTTTTTCCTTTACAGGCGGGTCATTAGCTAAATACTTAAACTTCTCGATAAATTCATCCGTTTTCATATTTCCGATTAAAGCAAATCTTGCAACAGTTTTAATTTCCTCGAAGTCCGTCTTTTCAAGCCTAATCATATATTTTCTTGCAACCTGATAGCTGTCTGAATCAACATCAACTTCTCTTGTATTGATTCTTCCTTCTGAATTAATGATATCTTCGAATTTAATCGGGATAAGTTGTCCTTTATCAACCGTTACTATTGCACCTGAATTTCCATTCAATAAATATCTTACTGCGGCATATCCCAAATCTTGTGTGTATTCACAGTCAAAAGGAATTGGTGAGGCACATCTTAATTCATAACCAATATCCTTATTAACTATCGTAACGTTAAGCCCTCTTTCACGAAGTCTTCTTCTTACTTCATCTTTTGTAATCCTGCCGATATCTATTTCGGAAAGTCGAATATGCCCGTGTAAATCCTTTTCGAGGTTTACATACGGGTGGGCTTTCAATTCTTCCTGATCAATTCTTGTAATGATTCCTTCGGCAAGTACTGCTATTCCATAGTTACTTCCCTGTGCCATCCTTTTTATAATAGATGCTTCGAGAATATCGCAGATAGTTTCAAAACTTACAGTTTTATCTCTGAATTCTTCGCCAATTATGGTAAGCGTTGCACCTGCGGCTTTGCCGATACCGAGTGCAAGGTGTCCTGCTTTGCGACCCATTGTAACCACATAATACCAGCGTCTTGTAGTTGCCGCATCTACCATAAGAGATTGAACTATATGAAACCCGAAATCTCTTGCAGTCTGATACCCGAATGTCGGCATATTGCCGGGTAAAGGTAAATCGTTATCTATTGTTTTTGGAACGTGAGCAACTTGAATTTGCCCTGCGGCAAGCCTGTCAATTTTGTATGCACTTGTAGCAGTGTCATCACCTCCGATTGTTACAAGGTAATCCACCGAAAGCTGTGTAAGGGCTTTCATTGCTGCATCCAGCATTTCTTTGCTTTTTGCCGGATTAACTCTCGAAGTATGCAAAATACTTCCACCGGTATAATGAATTCTTGAAACGTCTTCAATCCTTAGTTCTATAGTATGGCTTGAATCACCTTTGCTTAGATACTCAAAACCGTCAACAATCCCTATTACATTCAAACCTGAATTAATTGCCTCGATTGTTACTGACCTGATTACACCATTTATTCCCGGGGCAGGTCCCCCTCCAACTAAAATAGCGAGCGTTTTTTTGTGATAATGTTCTTCTGACATATATTAATAAATTTTAAAATAATTTATAAAATCATACTAATATACGAAAATTCTTTTTTAATCTTAAGGACATAAAAATCATAGCACTTAAATAAAAAATTCCCGAAATAATAAATACAATTTTAAATCCTAAAATCATTGCTAATATCATCGTAATTACAGTTCCGATTACGGAAAAAAATCCGTTTACCGCCCAGGCAAGGGGAATATACCTGTTTTCACTATCCTGAATTAAAGATATACCAATCGGGAACGGCATTCCCATAAAAAATCCAAGAGGAAAAATAATTAATATGGAAATTAATATTCTTATCATTATCCCTGCACTCGATAATGAAGAAAAAATTACCGGACTTAAAAAACCCAATAAAATCGAATAAATACCTATAATAATGAAAACGGTTAATACTTTATTTTTTTGTGTCTTTGCTTTTATTAGAACAGAATATTTACTCCCAATTCCGGATGCAACCAACATTGTCGCAATTACAGTCAGCATTGTATAAACGGGTTGTCCCAGAAACAAAGTAAATTTTTGAATCATAGAGATCTGAAGCATAATATAACCAAGTCCGAGTAATGCAAAATATATTAAATATTTTTTTTCGAATTTATTCTCTGTTTCCTTTTTCATAAATATTAAAGGAAGAATCAAAAATAAAAAAGATATTAATACTATCTGAATTAGCATTACAACAAGCGTAACTTCGGCTACCGGCTTATCTTTCAGAGCAAGAATTGCTTTATTATTTTGAGAAAAAGTTTCCTTTGTATTAGCCCAATTAAAATTTCCGAATCCAAAATTATCATCGAAAAACGGTTTATCATCTGTTGCAGGAATTAGATTTGGTTTTCCCTTTATCTGATTTTCAATGTCGTTTGACTCTATTAATTCTTTATAAATTCCATCCTGATTTTCCATCGGGTCATATTCTATATCGAGACTAAGCATAGACGCTTCGTATCTTACATTTATTACATCGAGGTCGTTGAATCCGTTCTTCTTATAAACTATTCCTGCCATAAAACTTTTGCTTTCTTCAAAGTCATTAAGCGGACGCTTAAAGACAATAAAGTTTTTCTTATCATCTGTAATTCCTGATTCTTTTCCTGCTATCTTAAATGTCGTAATAAGTTTAGGCACCTGCGTTTCCGGTCTGGATATGTAAATCACACCGTTACTTTTTAAATGATTCAAATAATCTTTAACAGCTTCTTTTGTCATAATATAGTTTTCGACCATACTCATAGCTCCGCTCGATACCGCAGATGAGGAAATAGTATGAGCTGAAATTATTACATCATTTAAAGTTTTATCGCTTCTAATCACAGAGCGGGCATCATCGGTAATAATTTTTACGTTATTATTATTTCTGATTAATGGACCTGTCCAGTAAGTGAGTTTATTGCTGATTAATTCATTTAGCAATCCGTTAATTTCAACTCCAATTACTTCGTTTGCATTGTGATACAAACTAACGAGAACTTCCCCGCCACCGCCGGAGCCGAGAATAAATACCCTGTCTATTGTATCTTTCCCGCAGGCAAAAGCGAGATTTGATGCATCAGCAGGTTTTGTTAATGGAGGTAATCTATTTACGTTTGGTATATTGGTCGTTGCATTTCCTTCGTCTATTATGGCAAGTTGTACATCATATCCGTCGGGTGATGGGTCTTCTTCTTTCATCACATCGATTTTAGAAATCGTATTCCAGCCCGAAAAAGTTTTCAAGTCCGGTCTTGAATAAATATAATTTCCAAATATCTTGTTTTCAGTTACTCTAATCGGTAACCTTTCGTCTTTATTAATTAAAAACGAAAAACCTATACACATTAAAACAAATGCAATTGTAGCTAAAGTTTTATGATTTTTAAAACCAAAAACAATCGATGCAACGAAACCAAAACCGGCTATGAATACAATTATACCGTTCCCGCCAAATACAGGCATTAGAAATACAAAAGCAAAACAGGACAATCCCGCACCGAGCAAATCGAAGAAATATAATTTTGATACCTCGCTTTTAAATTTCGAAAGTAAAATGGAAATTATTAAACCGGAAAAGAAAAAGGGAATTGTAATCAGCAAATAATAAACCGGAAGATAAATAAATTGCAGTGAATCTGTAAATAAACTGAACGGGTCAAATGGAATTAGATTTATTATTAAAAAACAGACTATCACACTCGCACCAAAACATATCGAGAGAATTGTCAGTAATTTTTCCGTTTTTATTTCTTTGAGTTTTATACTCATTGTTAAAACAACTCCGCTTATACCGAACCCAAGCAACGCAACACTGATAATCATAAAAGCAAAGTGATACCAGAGAGAAACAGAAAGAACGCGTGTCATAGAAAACTCTAAAAGAAGAGTTGCCAAAGAAATAAGAAAAATTCCTGCGAAGTAAGATTTTTCTACTTCTTCCGGTTTTGCAACCTGCTTAATTGCTTTTATGTGTTTAGTCATAAATAATTAAAATTTGAATATTAAAAAGAATTATCAAAATCTTTACTCATTCATCATCCACTTCCAAACAGGAATAAATTTAACTTTCCCCGCCGCTGTTGGTGTTAAAGTCTGCTTTAGCAGACGTCACCAACAGCGTAACTGCAACTTACTCAAACTTTTCATCCCAGCCAAGATAGCTAACGTGTTTTAAAATAATCGTGCCGCAAATCAAACCTGCAATTAAATAAATAAAGCCAAATAAATAATCACCGAGAATTATTTTTCCGATTCCAAATAAAAATGAATATAATAAAACCACACCGAGTCCCCAGTCGAAAAATAACACTCCGTATCCTTTATCGGGTTTTACTTCAGGAAGTTTAGCCGCAATATTTTTCCATCCGGGTCCCCCGGGATGTACTCGTTTATAAAATTTCAATAATGTTTCTTCTTTAGTCGGTTTAGTAATAAAAGAAGTTATTATCCACGAAAGAGTTGTTATAGGAACAATGATATATAAAGTCTGAGGAAATACAACATTAAAATTACCGAAATGAA
>JBAZEQ010000019.1:9456-16739 GCA_041653855.1 Ignavibacteria bacterium
GAAGAACGCCATAAACAATAAACGGAGTAACTGTTGCAACAATCTCGCTAATGGCATTCACTCTCCACCAGAACCACCTTAAAATCAAAACCAATCCAAGCCCCGCTCCGCACTCGATTACAAATGCCCATACACCAGAAATAGTCGACATAAAGTTTGTAACCAAAACAGCAACAATCATAAATACAACCGTCATCAAACGCGAAGCAGTAACATAATGTTTATCGGATTCGTTTGGTTTTAAAAATCTTTTATAGAAATCGTTTATGAAGTAAGATGTTCCCCAGTTTAAATGTGTCGCTATGGTTGACATCGAAGCCGCAAAAAATGATGCAAGCAAAAGTCCTTTTAAACCGATAGGAAGAAAATCGTTCATAGCTTTTACATAACCAAGACCTTTATCTTTCATTGGAAGGTCAGGATATAACACTGTAGCACATAATGCCACGATTATCCATGGCCACGGACGTAAACAATAGTGGGCAACTTGAAAGAATAATGTTGCAAGTAGTGAGTGTTTTTCATTTTTGGCGGACATCATTCTTTGTGCCACATAGCCCCCGCCACCCGGCTCGGCACCCGGATACCAGCTTGCCCACCATTGAACTCCTATATAAGCCAAAAAAGTAGAAACAGTCATCATCAATATCCCCCCTGTATTTCCTGCACTTATTTCATTTCCTATTTGAGGTGTGAATTTCAAAGCCCAGTCGGGAAGTTTTTCCTGTAATCCTGAAACACCTCCGATTTGTGGAGAGTTCACAACTAATATCGCAAGAATAATGCAACCTGTCATTTTAATTATAAACTGAAACGAATCCGTAACGGCAACTCCCCAAAGCCCTGACATTGCTGAGATTACAGCAGTAACAATCATAATTATTAAAATAAACAACATAACATTTGCATCATCTATCTGCCCGGGGAACATTCCTTTTAAAATTTTTCCAAGAGCAAGATTCACCCATCCCATAATTATGCAGTTCATAAAAATCCCGAGATAAATTGCTTTAAATCCTCTAAGGAATGATGCGGCTTTTCCGGAATATCTTAACTCTATAAACTCAACATCAGTTAAAATATTTGCACGCCTCCATAACCTTGCAAAGAAAAACACGGTAAGCATTCCGCCAATCATCATATTCCACCAGAGCCAGTTACCTGCAATCCCACTCTGTCCAACAAGCTCTGTAACAGCAAGTGGCGTATCAGCGGCAAATGTAGTCGCCACCATCGAAAGCCCCGCAAGCCACCACGCCATTTTTCTTCCTGAAAGGAAAAAATTTTCAGCATTACCGCTTGCTTTTTTATAATAATATAAACCTATAAGTATGTTGATTATGAAATATACAACAACAATAGACCAGTCAATAATGTGCATATAGTATTATTTGTATTTTATGAACTGAATTTTATTTTTTTTCTGAAGCTGAAAATTTATACCCGGAAAACACACACGCAAAAATCGCAGCCATTTTATAACCTGCTCTTTCGTTTTTAATATAATCATTTATAGACCAGCTTTTCCATGCATCGTCACCCGAGAATGTAGTACTGATGTTTATATTACCTTCAAAATTATATATCCGCCAGTACTTCCATGCATTATCTCCCGAATATACAGTTGTTACTTTTAAAGTGGTATATCCCGTTTCATCTATCACATCCCATTCTTTCCACGCATCATCACCATTATATGTTGTTCTCAAATACCCATAGCAATCATCGAATTCGAATCTCCAGTATTTCCATCCGTCATCACCCGACCATACCGTCCTTATAGTTCCGTAATAATTTTGTAAACTAACATCCCAGTATGTCCAGGCATCATCACCGGAGAAAACTGTTTTAATCGAACCACTTGTTCCGTTATAATCCACCCACCAATCTTTCCATGCATCTTTTCCCGAAAACTTTGTGCTAACACGGGTGAAATTATTACTCTGTGCGAATATTGATAGCGAAAAAAGAAAAATAAAAATTGTAAATATAAATTTTCTCATAGGACTATTTTAAATTTATCTGAATCTTTGTATGCAGGAAATATTTTACGGAAATTTCCCAAAACATTTTTGTCCGGTACCGCACTGAATATTCCATCCTTGCCTCCCGCATCTAAAATGTATTTACCCATAGGATTTATTACTGCGGAGTCTCCCGAATACCTGAATCCATTCCCATCACTGCCTGTTCTGTTTGCTCCTATTACATAACATTGATTTTCGATTGCCCGTGCAAGTAGCAAGCTTTTCCAGTAATAATTTCTTTCTGTAGGCCAGTTAGCAACAAAAACAGCGGCATCATAATTATTCCTGTTCCTGCACCATACCGGGAAACGCAAATCGTAACAGATAAAAAATGCTACTCTCCAGTTTTTTATTTTTAAAATCAGATGTTTGTTTCCCCCCGAATAAACCGAATGCTCTTTTCCCATCCTGAATAAATGCCTTTTATCATAATAGCTTATTTTTCCGGTGGGAGAGCTGTATACTAAACGATTAAAAAATTTATTACCCGATTTAATTATTACACTTCCGCAAATACCCGCTTTTAATTTTTTCGAATATTCTTTTAAGAAATTTATCGCCTTGCCATTAATATCCTCTGCAAAATCTTTTGCGTTCTTAGTAAATCCTGTCGTAAACATCTCCGGTAAAACAATTAAATCTGTTTTTTCCTTAAGCGAATCGAGTTTACGGGAAAACATCTTAATATTTTTATCAATATTTTCCCAATGCAATGACGATTGAATTATTGTAACTTTTAATTTACTCATTTATACTTTAATATTGTTTAAAATATAACTAAATCTAAAAAGTAGAAAGCAATAAATTTAGGATAAGAAACAAAGAGCTAAAATAATGAATATAATTTCTTCTAAAATGTAAATATTTTCTTTATATTTCCGAAAATTAATACCAAAAATGAAAAAAATATTTTTTACACTTGGTTTTTTATTCTTCTCTGTTTGCTTATTTGCACAAGATACATCAAAAATCCCGCTTGACCATAGCGTATATGAAAGCTGGAATCGGCTTGTAAACTCAAACATTTCTTATGATGGTAAATTGATTACGTATGAAGTCAATCCGCAGAAAGGTGACGGATGGCTGTATATCTATAATACGGAGAATGTCTCGAGAGATTCTATTGCGAGAGGATACGATGCTGTAATCTCTCCGAATTCGGATTTCATAGCTTTTAAAATAAAATCTCCCAATAAAATTATTAGAGAGCTGAAAATAAAGAAAAAAAAGAGCGACCAGTTTCCAAAGGATACATTGGGTGTGTATTTTAACAAAATGGTTTTCAAATTTCCCGAGCTGACTTCTTTTGCCGTTCCAAAAGAAAACACAAGCATCGTTGCATTTATTAATGAATCAAAAGATACAAAATCCGAAAAGGATACTACTAAATATTCTTTTTTAAATATCATTTATCCGGTTTCGCAAAAAAATTATAAACATAAGGATGTTTTTGATTATAAATTTTCTAAAAACGGAAACGCACTCGGGTTTATCTCCAATGATAAAAACAATAAAAAGGATTCTAATTCAGTAAGTATTTTTGACACGAAAAAAGAAAGTTCAACAAAAATTTTTCAACAAAAAGGGATTATAAAAAAACTTGCTATCGATGATAAAGGTGAACAAATAGCATTTCTGCACTCAAAAGATACAAACTCGGTAAAAAGGTATGGATTGTATTACTGGAACAGCAAAACAAATTCCGTAAAGCTTATAGCTGATACATCAACCTCCGGGATGCCCGATGGATGGGAACTAAGCACAAATGAATCTATGTATTTTTCAGAAGACGGTACTAAATTATTTTTCCAGACAGCTCCGAAAATCTCACCGGAATCAAAGGATACAATACCAGATGATGAAAAATGCAGGGTGGATGTATGGAATTGGAATGACGGACAACTTCAAACCCAGCAGGTACACAATTTAGAGAAAGAAAAGAAAAGAACTTATCTTGCATTATATGATGTTACACAAAGTAAATTTATTCAGCTTGCAGATTCAAATATTCAGAAAGTCATCATATTAAATAAAGGTAATGGGAATATTGCTTTCGGTACTAATGAAAAGCCTTATCAAAAGCTGACTTCATGGGAAGAAGCGACCTATATGGATTGTTATTCTATAAACCTCGAAACCGGAGAAAAAAAATTAATAATAGACAAGAGAAAATATTATTCGGATTTTTCGCCGCTCGGAAATTATTTTCTTTACTACGAACCTAACGATAGCACCTATCACACTTATTCTTTAAAAGACGACAAAGAGTATATTATCACAAAGTCAATTCCGACGAGAATGTATGATGAAGAGTTTGATGAGCCAAGGGACCCTGAACAGTATGGAATTGCAGGATGGACAAAAGATGACGAGTCAGTTTTGATTTATGACAGGTACGACATCTGGAAAGTAAATCCGAAAGACGAAATCCCACCTGTAAATATTACAAAAATCGGAAGGGATACAAAAACAATTTTCAGATATACAAAACTCGACGAAGATTCTTTGTATGTTCCAAATAATATTTTGCTAAATGCCCGGAATGAAAATACTTATATGGAAGGATTTTATACTTTAGATTTAAATTCCGAAAATTCTCTGAAAGAACTTGTTATGAACGATTACGCATATTTTGATGTCAATAAATCAAAAAAATCAAATAGAATAACATGGCTGAGGTCTTCCTATTCCGAATATTATGATTTGTGGACAAGTAATTTGGATTTAACAAACCAGACTAAAATTTCGAATGCAAATCCACAACAATCAAAATACTTGTGGGGAACGGTAGAAGTATTCAAATGGAAAGACTCTTCAGGTGTTGACCAAAAAGGACTTTTGTATAAACCCGAAAATTTTGACCCTGCAAAGCAATACCCGATGATAGCATATTTTTACGAAAAATATACAGACAGAATTCACACCCATTATATGCCGGCTCCAAGCAGGTCTTTTATAAATTTCCCGCTATATAACAGCAACGGATATATTATATTCGTCCCGGATATTACTTATAAAATCGGTTACCCGGGAAAAAGCGGATACAACGCAGTTGTTAGCGGTACATATGCGTTAATTGAAAAAGGATTCGTAGACAAATACAATATTGGTATACAGGGACAAAGCTGGGGCGGATACCAGGCGGCATATATTATAACAAAGACAAACTTATATAAAGCGGCTATGACAGGTGCACCCGTGGCAAATATGACAAGTGCTTACGGTGGTATCAGAAGAGAAACCGGTATGGTCAGACAATTTCAGTACGAGCAAAGCCAAACCCGGCTTGGTAAAAATTTATGGGACGGATTCGATTTATATATTGAAAATTCGCCTTTGTTTTTTGTAGATAAAATCGAAACCCCGGTTTTAATAATGTCAAATGATAATGACGGTGCTGTTCCGCACGAGCAGGGAATAGAATTTTTTACGGCATTAAGAAGACTAAATAAACCTGTGTGGATGCTAACCTATAACGGAGATGAACATAATCTTGTAAAATGGCCCAATAGGGTTGACCTAGCAAAACGTACTATGCAGTATTTCGATTACTATTTAAAAGGTGCTCCTATGCCGGTCTGGATGTCGGAAGGTGTAAAAGCAATAGATAAAGGAATTAAGAGCGGAATGGATTTGAAAAAATGAAATATATATTGTGTCGAGGAGTCCATTATTCTTTCGGGACTCCCGACACATATGAAAACAATTTAATTTTTATTTTATAAGCACCATTCTTTTTACATCCCTGAAACTCGTTTACTTTCCTGCCGGGTCGTACATTTCAAGACTGTAAAAATAAATTCCACTCGATAATCCGGAACCGTCGAAATCAACTTTATAACTGCCCTGTGAAAGGACTTCATTGACAAGTACTTTGACTTCTCTGCCAAGTATGTCAAATGCCTTTAAAATTGTAAGTCTTGTATCTTTAATATCGAATTGAATTGTTGTATTAGGATTAAAAGGATTAGGATAGTTTTGATATAATTTATAATCTTTTGCCACATTATTTATTTCTTTAATACCTATTGGCGTTGCATATTTAAACTGAATACTCCAGTTTAGCAATGTACCCTGATTGCCTGCTTTAATATCATATATTTTTAAAATCCAATCACCAAAAATTTGTTTTCCGTTGAAAACGCCAATTAATGAACTGGAGGGTCTGAATCTTCCCGTGAATGGAGGCGTACCCTGCGAAATTGATAGTGATGCTGTATCATCAAAAATTGTACCCGTAAAATTCTGACCTCCCTCACCGACAAATTGGGATAATGGTGTACTTGAACCTGTTGACATTAACGAGATAAAAAGGTCTCCATCATTTGTATGGTTTAGATTTAAAGTAACTTTAATATCCGATACAATACCTTGTATTGGAACATGAATAGTATCATATGTATATGTCATATCATTAATCGGTTTCGGTACTCCACTCGAAAAATACCCTGCACTTGAATAAATATAATAAACGTATGAATTAGAAGGCGGAGTCGTTCCGGGAGGATTAATACCTGCCCCTCCATATGGAGATGTTGTTACATAAGTTTCCGTAGAATCCTGTAAAACAAAATAATAAGAAATTTTCGAACCCCTCGGAAATCCGGGTAAAATAAAATTATAGTAATAACCTGATTGACTTGCAGGACTTAAAAAACTATATGCTCCGTTATTAAGTTTATAATATAATCTCGGAGCATTAGAACCGGACGCAATTGGAATCGGATAATGCACTTCAAACGAGACTTCTCTTGGAATTGTATCGGACGTTGAATTCAAAGGAGTATGAAAAATATTTGCACACTCATCAAGACCCCAGGATAAAACCAGAGCTACAACCGCTTTAACATTTTTGTGAAAATAATTAAGGTTTAATTTATCAAATGTATCCCCAATCATATGATTGTAAGGATTAAAATTTTGATAGCTTTCAAATTGTGTAACTGCTTTATAACTTCTATTCCAAAAGGAAACGTGATCACCCATATTTTGCGTTAGGGGATTAAGCTTTACATCTAAACCGATTTGATATGCCTGGTGGGAATAATAAAAATCATAATATAGATTTCTGCTTCTCGAATCTGTAAGCACATCTATATATTTGTAATTATTTAAATCATAAGCAATATTATCAATGTTTAATACCCCCATTAATGTATCTTTTCTTAAAAAACAACTGTCCGCAAATCCTTTACTGCCATAAAAACCAAGCTCTTCCTCATCAAATGCTACAAATATTACAGTATAATCGAAGCT
>JBAZEQ010000020.1:0-16618 GCA_041653855.1 Ignavibacteria bacterium
ATGAGCCTTAAACTAAATTACGAACTAGTTTAAGTACCTGCTTCAATATCTATTTTTCTGGATAGCTCTAGTTCAGTCTGTATTCCCGCCGCATTCGACTTGACAACATTAGAATCTTCCACTGATAGAAGAGATTTACCTGTGTTCTGATTAATTTCTCTTCCATTGTTGAGCAATGACAGAACATTTTTAGATACAACGGCCCTGTTCATCCCGCTTTCAAATGCTTCCTGTGCTTTCTTTTTTACATTGCCGCCACCAAGCCTGTCCAACTCGTCATATAACACGTTATTAGAGGCTATGAGGCCGTTTATGAGAGCCATTAGGTATTCGTTGGTTGAACCTTGCAAAACGCTTACAATACCCTCCGAGCCGCCTAGAACGTCAATCAATGAGTCTCGAATTGCTTTAGCTAAAGCAGTTCCTTTTTTACGAGTTTTTAATGGAAAACCCTTGAGTGCCGCTGGCTTCACAACTTCATCTAAATCACCGTATCCGTTTATTTTTAAGTTGTTGTATATTGTTTGAAGAGTTCTTTCGGAAAAGCAATCGGCCACATTATTATTAGGGCCTACGTTTAATATTCCAAATTCATAAGGTTTAATTGAAACTTCACCTGACTTAAATTCAATTGTTAGATCTGTTCCAGATAATGTACACTTCGATGCATTCAAATAGATATTCTGCGTAATAATGGAGTTTATCAGAGTCGAAACCTGCGATTTGTCAATAGTGGTATTTTCTAGACTAATAACCATCAACAAACCCTTTTGATAACTATCATCGAATGGTAGACTCCAAGTAACTCCAACCTTCAGCAATTCACTCTTCAGAGAATCATAGTCAAACTGATGTAAATAATAAGACTTAAACTTACCGTTAAGATTAGGATGTGTCTTGTTAATGTCGCTATTAGATGCTTTTGTTGTATTTGGAGTGAATTTGTTCGAAAAGAAATTGGCACTATTTCCATTACTAGGTGAGCTAGAAGAAGAAGTCCTTTTTGCAGTAATAGAATCAAAATTGAAAGATGGATTTAATGTTTCTAGTTGAATTAAGCCGTTAAGTGCATGGTCATCAGGTCTAACATATGCTTTTTTAAGGAACGCTCCATATGGGAGATATGAACTAACGTCTCTCCAGAAGATATATTGCTGTTGAGTCACATAAACGCCAACAGGCACTTCCATTGAACCAAGTAATGGATATTCTACTAATTTTGTAGCATACTCTGCTTTTATGGAGATAATTGTAGAGTCTGACTCTGACGGTTTTACTAAGAGCATATCTCTATTTAAGCATCTTCATCTTTTTCATCTTCCATGTATGAAAGATTAACTCCTTCAAGATCCAATCCATTGAAACTGAATTCTCGATCTATAACGTGGACTTCCTGCGGATATTCTTCTTCATAATAGAATTCCTCTCGTTCATAGAAGTGACGAGCTAGATTTGACCTAAACTCCATATCATGTTTAGCTCTAGTTGAATAATACGATTCTTCTAGAACGTGGTGAAGGTCAAATATTCGAGCCATTTGTTTAGATTCATGCAACCTGAGACTTCTTCCGATAGACTGTAATATCTTTGTATATGATTTACAGTCAGATGAGAATATGACATTATGTAAGTTTTTCATATTAAATCCAGTTCCAAATGTTGCATATGTTGCAACTACAATCATACCAGATTCTTTTTCTATTTCAGCTAATATCTCATCTCGTTTCTTAACAGAAACCTTACCATGCGCAAATCTAATCTTAAATTCTGGGTGTTGCTTTTGAAGCATTTCCACCATATTATCTACTTCCTTATTCTCGACATATTTCATTAAAATGAGAGTATTTTGATCCTTGGTAATTACTCCATCGCGAATCAAACTATGTATGGCATATTCATGTGACTTAGTTAGTCTAGATAGCTCATATTCTGCATTAAGCGGAATTTTCTTCTTTCTGCACAATTCGATGGTGTATTTGTCGTATGGAATTTTAACTTCAACTATGGTAGCTTTTGAAAGCTCCCCTCTTTCTATTAATTCCTTAGACGAAATAATCTGCTGTATGTCACCGAAATTTCCAATCAGAACTTTCTGATTCAAAATATGGCGGGGTATTGTTCCAGTTAATCCAAATCTATATTCTGCATTAGAACATGCCGAGACTACCTTATTAATGACAGCGTGATCATTCTTTGCAGTATGAAGTTCATCAACCATTAAACAAGAGAATCTTTTGAAATAATCCTCAAATGACTTATTCTCTAATAAGGACCCCATTGACTGCCAAGTGCTAATGAGAATTGGTTTTCTAATAGCTATTTTCTTTTCAGCGACAGTAAAGTCAGAATGATACATTCCGACATAATTTTCTATATCTGTCCAGCCATAGTCATCTCTGAAGTTTCTATATAGCTGATTAACTAGGTTGATATTAGGTACTAGAATGAGAAAATTCATGTCTGGATTAATGGCTCGTCTAAAGAATCTAACAATCATATACATTGCTAGGCTCTTTCCTGCTCCAGTAGCCGCTCTAAATGCAGATCTTTTTAGTTTTAGAGCTAGTTCGAGTATCTTTACTTGATAATCTCTAGGAGTTAATCCACTCTTCTTTTGAATAGCATTACATAATGAAGTTACTAGTTCAGAATAATCAACTCTATCTGAAAATGAATTTATTATTTCATCGTCTATTTGAACAGTCCATCCGAACTGTCTCAATGATCTGACAGCTTCTCTAACCAATCCCATAGGAAGTAAACTAGGTATGATTTTGTATAACCTAACTTTTCCATCATACTTAGAGAATCTCTTTTTTCTATTAGCTTGAAATCTAGGATCAAACATGAATCCTTCAGGTCTAATAGCATATAGATTATCTAGAGTCACATACGGACTCTGTTTATATGGATCTTCTGGAGTTGGGTTCCAAATTACCTTAGCATGTGAATTATCTATTTTCTTAAATATTACCATTTATGATGAAGTGCTTTATTTTTAGAGTTTCTAAGGCATTCTTAATAGTAAATGACATGTCTTTTAGTCTTGCTAAAGCCATTTCAATTACTGCTATTACTGCCTTTATATTATTTATCTTCTCTTCTAACTCAATATGTTCATCACTAAGAATAATGATGTTTCTTATTTCTTTATCGTTTAGAAGAACTCCGTTATGTGCTTCTGGATCTCTTTTATACTTATAGGTAATATCAGCTTCTAGAGCTAATAATTTTCTTTCATTTTTGCTTAGTCCAGTAGTATATTTGGTGTGTTTTTTAAGCCACTTTCCAATGAGAATGTTTATATTTGCATTGTAATTATATAGTAGATCAAGATCAGTAGGGACTTCAGTATCTTCTTCGAATTCTTGCATCAATTTAGTAATCGAGTCATCTCTAGACTTTTCAAAAGCCTTTATTGATGGACTTTCAAATTTCTTATTAATGTCGTCTATGATTCCGCTGCGGAGTTGATTGTAGTTGACATAGTTCTTGACTTCGGGACTGCTGGAGTCTTTAGAGTCTTTCGAGACTTTTTTAGTTTTCTTTTCTCTTTCCATACTTATATTTTAACGCTGATTTTTGGGATTCAGCTTAGATATGTCCAGATTCTCAATGAGTCTATTCAGTCTAGAATGTCTATTCTTTTTTCATATTTTTGATTTTTAGTATTATCTGGAGATCCATAGAATGTAGAGTCTGTAGAGTCTGTAAAAGAATCTAGCCAGACGCTCCTCACCCAGTTCCCCCTATCCCCCTATCCATCATTTTGAGTTATGATGGTAAGATAGAAGTACTTATTTCCGTATACGCAAATACTGAAACTCTATTTGCGCACCCGTTCCCCCTCGAAGATTGACCGAATGGATGTTACTCTTAGGCTTGTCTCTTCCCTTACATCCGGCCCACTTGCGTTCCCATACTGTAATCCGAAGGTTACGATATGCAACGATCTCCGTAGCGTCACACGGCCAGCTTCGTCAGCTTTGGCATCCCTTGACTCCGTGCAACTCAAACTTTCGTCTGTGAGTATCTTAGCACATTTTTTCTACATACTATGTGAAAGTGCTACAATTACAGTAAAGGAGCAGACATGAACGTGGAATCTAAGGTGCTTAAGCTCGCTCGCGAAGGAAAAACAGTAAACTACATATGCGAAAACGTGAGGACTGAAGGTCCTTATTTTGTAACCAGAACTCAAGTTGCTAATATTCTAATTGACTACATTACTAATTCAGATAATAACTTGAAGGCTCCATCTGAAACTTCGAGTTTCTCTGTGATTGAAGAAATCAAAGACGATAAAAATTCCAAAGAAATCACAATCAAGTATTCAGGGAAACAGAAGTCACTTGATGAATTGCTGTCTGAGTTAGATGTTGATCGCAGTATATGGGACGTTTCAAACGTAACTTACAATGAATGGGATGGAATGAGGCCAAATGATCAAGGTCTAATTAAACTCCATCAAATTAAGGTTTCCTTCAGACGCATTAAGTTAATTACAAATTATGAAATTCCGGCGGCGGTTAGTGTCTACATCCAACCTTCAGCATCTAAAAAGATTCTTAAGAATAAGAGCAAGTCTATTAAGACCGCATTAGTCCTACCAGATATGCAAGTAGGATTTCGCAGAAATATGATAAATGGAAAATTAACGGCAATTCACGATAGACAGGCAATGGATGTTGCTCTTCAGATCGCAAGATATATTAAGCCAGATCGAATTGTTCTTTTGGGAGATAATCTAGATCTTCCTCAAGAATCCAAGTATCCTACTGGACCTGAATTCTACTTTACTACTCAAGCTGCGGCTGTTGAATTAGCTTGGTGGCTTGCTCAGTTTAGAGATATTGACCCTGATATGGAGATTGATTATATAGCTGGAAATCATGACATTAGGGCTGAGAAGGCTTTAATGCAGAATGCTATTTCAGCATACGGTCTAAAATCTGTTGATGATCTAGACGGCCCTCCTCTACTCTCCATTCCAAAGTTGCTCGGATTGGATAGGATGAATATTACATATCATCCCAACTATCCACAGGGCAAAGTAGTGCTAAATGACAATTTAGTATGTATTCATGGAGAAATAGCTAAGGGTGAATCAGGCGCTACTGTTTCTGCAGTTGTCAAGGATACTAGAGTATCTGTGATTCAGGGACATATCCATCGATATGAGGTAGCCACCAAGACTCTATGGGGTGCGGACGATACTGCTTACATGTATACTGCAGCATCGTTTGGATGTCTCTGTAAGATTGATCCCGGTGCAGTACCCGGAGCTAAGGCATATCAGAACTGGCAACAAGGTGTGGGAATAGTATATTACGAAGATACTGGACTACAGCAATTCAGGCAGGAATTCGTTCCTATCATAAATGGAAGATCCATATTACAATTTGAGGTATTCGAATCTAACGATGAACAAGAAATCATCAATGCGATAGAATATGATACTAATTACAAGGTGAGCTAATGTTTAATGTGCTAGATGGTATCAGTACAATACCCATTGACCCTGACTGGCGATATGTTACAGATCCATACTGGAGGTCTTCATATAAAGCCCCCTCGTGGATATATGATATTGTCGGTAAGGACTCGACTGCGTCTATGCAAAAAGTAGTTGAAATATTAGATGATTTTTATGGAGAATTAATGAGTGATGGCATATGCTATGCAATTAAACTTAAACTACTACCTTTCTTGGGTGATAGATGTTTAACAGTTGACTTGCAAGTGAATAATTCTGGTATTGAAGTTATTGTTGCATTTGACGATGACGATGGTCTAAGAAAAACAGTGAGGCTAGATTAATGGAAGAAAGCTACTTTCCCTCAGAAGAAGTAGACGAGGAAGCATTCAGGGAATGCTTTTTTCGTTTCAAGAATCTAATACATACTGTTGATTCTGACCCAATGCGTAAGAATGAACTAGCACTTAAGATTGCAAGTGAATATTACAAAGAAGGATATACTAAGAGAGTGATTGAGTTGGCAGAATATATGTATTTTCGAACTTCGGAAAACTTCCATAGTGCTACCATATCAGAGAAGAAGGTTGAAACTCCAAAACCGAAGGAAAATAGACCTTCAAACCCTTATAGCAGATACAGGATCTAAATGTCTCACACAATTTCACTTAAGACTCTCAGGGGTGCTAATTTTTTACGATTTGGAAATGAGGAATTCGTTTTCAATTTCTATGACGGCGTGATAGGGTTGATGGGTGAAAATGGATTAGGGAAGTCAGCCATTTTAGATGCAGTGTGTATTTGCTTATTTAATGAAACATATAGACAGTCCACTCAATCAGAATGGACCAATAACATAAACGAGAAGGGTTTATATCTTAGTCTTCTATTGGAGACTCAAGGTGCTACAGTTGATACGTACTTGATCGTCAGAAAGCCAACATCTAGGAAGGCTTCCGAGAGATTAATGATTTACAAGAATGATGTTCTCTTAACAGGAGTGCCTGATTTTCAAGAGTACATCGAGAATACTATTCTTGGATTTGGTGTTAATATTTTTAAGAATACTATTGCAGTATCTGGAGGAACTCCCTTCATTTCAATGACTCCTGAACAGAAGCGTAAGTTTTCTGAGAATTTATTTTCTATTAAGCAGATCAGGGATTATAAGAAGAAGGTAAACGAAAGATTAAGCGAAGCTCAGCTATCGAAAAGAATGGTTTCTCAGGAAATTGTAACTGCTGAAAGTAAAATAGTAGAATACACTAATGTCATAAACATGGCAAATTCTAATATTGAAGAGGAAATTGCAGAAATTGACGAGCAGATCAGGATTATTGAAGAAACTCAAAACACTTCGAGAGATAATATTACAGCACTTACTGAGGAAATTGCTTTATTCAGAGATAAAATTTCTGAAGCTGAGAATGAAGTAGTTCTTCTTAATCAAAAACTGGTTGAATTAGATGCTAATGGACTATACAATGCAATAGCGAAGGTTAATGCCGAACTCGAAGTGTGTAAAAGAGACTATAAGAGAGAGAAAAATGAGATTGATCGAATAGCGCCTAATGTAATTTGTACTCAATGCGGAAATTCGTTTAGTGTAGAGCAGGCTGAAACACATAAGAAGAAACATGAGGGTGTTTGTAAAGAAATTTCTATAAAAGGTAAAGAGTTGCGAGCGGAACTAGATCGGCTTTCTGCATTATTGCCTGTGGTAGATAATGTAAAAAATGCAATTACATCAGTAAGGAACGAAATTAATGCATATAATCTAGAAATCAATAAGAGAAATTCTACTGTATATTCAACAGCATCATATATTCATACTCTCGATCATTCAAAGCATTCGTATGGAGTGAAGAAGACAAAGTTACTTGAGAAGCCTGAAGAAAGTGATGTTAAGGCATTTGCCGTAAAATCAATAGATGATGCCAATACATTAATAGCCAATAAAAATAGTGAATTAGCATTACTTGAGAGAAAGATTAACGCATACAATTACATTATTGGAATGTGTTCTGATGAAGGAATTAAGCGAATGCTCTTACGCGAGTTTATGCCAGTACTCAATAAACTAATAGCATTCTACCTCGACAGATTCGATTTACCCGTTACTGTTGAGTTTGATGAATATTTCAATCATACGCTTACTGCTCCAAAGGGTTTAGGTCAGAAGCATTCCATGATGTCGAAGGGTCAGAAGACTCGAATCAATCTGGCCATTCTTTTTGCCATGGTAGACCTTGTGAAACGTATTGGAAACATAAAGTGTAATACACTAATGTTAGACGAATTCGCGGATGAGGGCTTAGACGCCAAGGGATTCTCAGCCGCAGTAGATTCCATTCGAAAGGTGGCCGATAAGGATAACAAGAGTATTGTTCTTATTACTCATAAACAAGAAGATATTCTATATGACAATTTAGATGCATTATATGAGCTTGAACTAAAGAATCAATTTAGTGTCCTGCGAGAAGTTAAGAGTTTTTGATACTAAATATTATAGGAGGCATTTATGAGAAATGAAGATACCTTAATTTCGGATCTGTTCAGATTATCTTCTTTTCAATGGAATATGCAATTAGCTGAAGAATTCAATATTGATATTGGGTCCTTAATAGTAGCAATGAATGACTATAATTATAGTCAGCCGAGTGAAAAAACAATTCACGAATCATTACTTAAAAACCCAATTAATTTGGTAAATGTATTAGAGTTTGATTCTTCTGATGAAAAAAGCCAACCAGTATCAGATCCTAACATGGTTGGAAGAATAATTGCATCTATTAGGCGCGGAATATCTGAAGTTTCGGTTGACTATGGTAAATCTTTTCGGAGTTACATGTTCTTCGGGATCGATTTCACTTCATGTGATTTACCTGGAACGGTTATGGATGGTTGTGTTTTTAGTAACTGTAGCTTCATTGACTGTATAATTCCTGCATGGTATTTTTCGGCAGGTAAATTTGTAGAGTGTCAATTCAATGGCTGTGATCTAGGTGATTCAAATTTTAATAAAGTCGGTTTCTTTGGAGTTACATTCATCGATTGTAATCTAGAAGGGGCTAGTTTCTTCGACTGTGTCCAGCATATTGTATCTTACTATAATTGTGAAATGGACGGAATGACTTTAGTATCAGGTAGTATGCATAAGGTAGAGTTTGAATCAAGTTCAATGAAAAGAGCTACATTAGCTGGAACAATAATAAGCGTGTCGCAGTTTATGAATTCTAGCATGAAGAATGCTCAAATAATAAACAATCGATTCGTTGGTTGTGTATTTGATAGATTGCATGTAGATTCAGCCATTCAAGTAGCTAATGCATATTTGGGGTGCAATATTCCAGTAGAACTTGAAGATTTCTTTATGGAAGATGTTGAAATTGGGTCTGATGAAGAATATCAAGATGAAGATTCACCTGAAGAGTTGAGTGATAAGTCATTCGATGATATTATGGGTGGAGATGACGATGACGATGAATGATTACGCTAAATTGTTTAATGAACTATATGTTAAAGAAAATCCATTACTCGTATTTGAGTCCTCCGAATCGCCATACCATGACTATCATTTACGAATTACAGAGACTGATTCGTATTACTCAAGTATGATTAGGGTTTCTACTAATAAAATGAGTAAGTGGAATATGACAAGTGAACAGATTATGAGCAATGTCTTAATGAGCTATTATACAGGATTCTTTGAATTATTTTGTGAAGATGATCTAGTAGAGACTTTTTATGATACATTCCCTCTTTATTGCGAGGAAGTTTTATTAGATAATTCTGGTTATGTTTTCAAAGACATTCTAGGAGATACTTTTTTACACTACGCAAGTTACTCATTTGATTGTAAGATTGGCCTGCTTGAGCTATTTAACATAGTGCGTCGTAAAAACAGTAAGGTTCTCAATCCATTACTCAGCTTGAAGAATTTAGATGGATTAACTCCTCTTAATATAATGTTGCTAAAATAATATAAAAGAGGTGTGATATGAGCGATATAGAAAACTCCGAGACTTCATCTGACTTGAATGAATATCTAGATTTTGAAGAGAGTCTTAAAAGAAAGTTAGAAGCTAAGAATAAGCCTAAGAAGGCTAAGAAAGAAGTAACCCCGAAATATTACATTGATCCTGAAGTGCTTGAAGCCAACCTTCGAGAATATGTAATAATGCGAAGCATAAATCCCGATCATGAAATAGGTAGAAAATTAGGTCTTAATATTATTCAGATAGTTGAAGAATATAGTAAAGGTGCCCAATTCAGATCGTATTATAATGGATGGAATGAAGATATGAAGTCTAGGGCACATGAGCATATCTGCAGATACGCCCACGGATATAATATCAACTATGTAAATACTCTTGAATTTTTGATTAGATGGCTTTTTAGGAAGAAGACATACGTACTTCAAGATTGGCTGAACACTCGTGGAATTTCATATCAGAAGTTTTACAATAGTCTACTAGAAGTTAAGATAAAGACCCCGAATGGTAAAGAAAAGACCAAAATGGGTCGTAAGATATTTGAATATGATTTTCGTAAGCTAAACAATCCAGAAGTATTGATTGACCTAATGAGTGATGAAGTTAAAGGAATGACTATTACTTCTCCAATTTTTAATGAGGAAACTTTCAGAGAAGAGATTTTTGGTAGGTGGCCAGAAACACTATTACGGGATTTTGAAGATCAGGTAAAGAGAAACCCATTCAATTATCTGACAAAGTATGCATACAACGCTTTCATCGCAGTGATTAAAGAAGAAAAGGCTATCTCGGATAATAGTCAGAGCTTTGAAGAGAAGATGAAATATAATCAGGACTCTTTTGACGACGATAATAACGACGGAGAAGATAGATACACTCAATTGAACGTAGATCGATTAGATTGGGATAGTAATCCGTTTCAGTAATGCTGATTGTTCCGAAAAAAACATTTGAATACAGGGAACTGGATTCAAGTCCTAGAATATTCATAGATCTAGAAGGCACTTTGAGTGACTTTTATAGATATTTTGCTCAGATTAATTACTATGATATGAGAAGTAAAGGTATTTCTATTTCTGAAATATCTCCTGAAGTATATCGTAAGAGATCGATAATCAGGAAATATATGCATAAGCGAATGAGTAATCAGAAATTAGATTATTGGGCTAAGGTTCCGAAAACTAGATGCGCAGATGCTTTGTGGCGTAGCCTTAAGCCATTCAAGCCATACATATTTACTGGATCTATTGAGGGTGATCTTACGATGGAGATGGGTAAATTGAAATGGTGTAGAAAAAGGACTCACCTTGGTTTCAAAAATGCTGATCTTGATAGAGTTCTAGTCAATAAGGATCGCTTCGAGTATGCTAAAAATGGAATATGCCCTAATATTCTAATAGACGATGATTCTGAAAACTGTGCAATGTGGGAACGTGCAGGTGGAATATCGTACTATTATATGGATCATGCCTTTGTTGTAGATAAGATCATAGATGATGTAAAGTCAGACCTCATCAAGTATTCGAACATAGAATTTTTACTCAAATGGGACGAATCTCTGAGCAGGTACGTGTACTAGAAGCTATCATAAGTACATGAGTAAAATAGCAATAGTCGGTGATTTTCATTTAGGTATCGCGCCAAACAATTCTCTTAAGTTTGAGGTGTTGTTTGAGTCACAGAAGCGTTTCTTTACTGAAACATTAATCCCAGTATTGACGGAAAGAGGGATCGATACAATTATCTTCACTGGCGACTTGTATGATCAGCGTAGGAGAATTGATTCTAAGATAGCTCAATTTGTTGAAGGTTTGTTTCAGAATGAACTCAAAAACTTCAAATGTATCGTTCTTCAAGGCAATCACGATACCTATTATAAAGACGATCTAACAATTACGTCATTGTCTAATATTTGGTCAAAACCTAACGTAACGGCCATCACTAAAATAACACCAATGGAAATAAAAGGTGTGAAGTTCCTCTTAGTACCTTGGCTCACAAGCACAATGAGTCAATCTTTTGAGGAGAATGTAAATAAAGTATCTGGAAAGTTTAAGTATGTTGTAGGGCATTTCGAAACCGTTGGATTTCCTTTTGAAGCAGGTTCCATATGCACAAATGGGATGAATCCTGATATACTATTCAATAATTTTGAAAATACAATATCAGGGCATTTCCACACACAAAGCTATCGTGAGTTGAATGGACACAGTATTCATTACGTTGGAACACCATTCCAATTGACATTTGCAGATGCTACTGAGAAAAAAGGTTTTCATATTTTGGATGTAGTAACAAATGAGAGAGAATTTATTGAAAATACTTCATCTAGTCGATTTGTTAAACTAAAGAGTAGATCTGATATAGAGAAATATCCTACTTTACAGAATTGTTTTGTTGAATTAGAGTATATAGATGGAACTACTGAAGATGAATTGTATATCATAGAAAAGGAAGTTTTATCTAAGAATCCTGTTTCATATAAGGCATATTTGAAGGTAATTGACAGCGTAGACGAAATCAATTCAGACAAAACACCTGAAGAAGTCAAGATTTTCGAAGATATGAGTGTTGCAATTTACAGCGAAAATATGGTTTCAATGACAAGAGTATTCTTAGAAGCAAATCCATACGACGACGAGGAAATGGTGCTAGAGGTCATTGAAGAAATTCGCGCCAGCATTAGCGGCTAGTGTTAGAATAATTATATGTCAAAGAATCGCAAAAATAGATACTCAGGCGCAGCCCGCAATGCAACATCCAATAAGAAGATTGCTAGTCTCCGTAAAGAGATTAAGGATGTTGAGGAACTTATCACACCTAAGATGATAGAAAAGGTCAGTGCTCAGGTTCTTGCGACACATAGTAATTCACTATTGAGCGGAATAAACAACACTGCAGAGAATTATCTGTCGAAGACCGTGATGGTTAATCCGGCTTCACCTGAGGACACCTTGCAAGCTACAGTCTCAGTTCCAACTGCCGAAGCAATTGGACCTGTTGCACTTGTAGAAAAGCCATATATCTACGGATATACTTCTGACTTTAGCGGTTCTGCTCAGTTCAGAATGATATTTCCGTTCAATTCAATCAATGCTCATTTTGGACATACTGGAAAGATTCAGTGTATGGTACAGAATCAGATTATCACTCAGGAAGATATTCTTCCTTTTGTGAGAGCATTCTGGTTTAAGAATCCATATGAAGACAATAGAACATATGAGATTTTTGTATACAAGAAGTATCAAGAGAAGTACCAGTATAAGCTGATCGCTGAACTTGACGACTATGTATTCGAATATCCCGAATGGCACCCTCTTCACGGGTCATTCACCATTGATAATGCTAGGACATTGCTAGACAATCTCCGCAAGGTCGATGAAGTTGTTGTTTCAACCGAAAACCTAAAGCTACTATTGATTGACTTGGGTGTAGAAACTCCCATCACCGTCGTTCCTAACTTGCTACCAAAGGCATATTATGGAACAGACGTTAGCAAGAGATACCGTCTAAAGGACATTGAGCGCCCAACAATATTGTATAATGGAACGAATTACCACTATGGTAAGTCGAATGGTGACTTTGAAGGTCCCGTTAAGGATTTCATTCTTCGTAATTTAGATAATGTCAATTTTATCTTCATGGGTGTAGGTCGTAGAGTGGATGGAAAGTTGACTCTTCCTGATTATCTACAACAGCCAGCGAAGGAAGGCAAGATCAAGATCATGCCTCACTATTCAGCAACCGAATACCCATATGCGCTTCGTCAGCTACGTCCTGACTTTGTGATAGGACCTCTTCAGCAATGTCTATTTAATACGGCAAAGAGTGATCTTCGCTATTTGGAAGCGGCTGCAGTCGGAGCCATTTTCATTGGTCAGGCATTTGAAGATGGAACTAGTCCATATCAGTTCGTCAGAAACAATTTCGAGAAGGCTGAAGACATTGAGGCAACTATATCTAGATTGAGGAATAAGGATGTATTCAACGAAGAGTTGAAGATTCAGTATGACGCAATTGCTACTAGATGGCTTGATGACGTGAATAATCTACTCAACATCGTTAAAATCTTTGGTGATGGAATTAACGGAGTTCAGTTAAACCCTGAACACGAACAGTATAATCAGTTCAAGGGTAGGATTGACGTAGATGGCTTCTTCCGGTAAGAGAGTCAGTAAGGAAAGATTCGATAAGGCCGCAGAGGACACTGTAACTAGTGAAATTGCGACTCTAGAGAAGAGAATATTGAGTGATCTCGCAGAAATGATCGGAGACGCTCATACTCTTTTAGCTGAATCTAAAGTATTTGATCGATTCAAGAGTCATTTGAAAGGTAGAACTCCGGGACTTGCTGATCTTAATTACCTAAAAAGGCTTATTGAGATAGCTGTTGAAGAACACAATAAAGCATTTCTTAAATATTTCGAGGTTGTTGTTGAAAGAGATCCTAGAAATAAGTCATTAGTTGGATACGAATTCAAGGTTAAGCCTGAATTGTTCCGCTGATCCTATGCGCTTGCTATCATAGGGGTGAGAGAATACCCCTCAGAAAACAGGCGCTAAGATGTCAATGTTTAAGAATGTCTGGTTAGACAGAAAAAATAACCAAATGCACCTATGGACTACCGATGGTGCATATAACATATACGATTTCAAGTGCAAGTCATACGAAATCGCACCGAATGCACTTAATGCAACTATGAGGACAGTGGACGGGATTCCTGTTCGTCCTGTATATGATACATCCATGGACGAGCGGAATAAGATGAACGCTAACGTCCGAAACTGCGAAGCAGATATTCAGCCAGAAATTAGATTCATAGCCGAATATTACAAGGATGTTGATAACTTGAAGTTCAACTTCAAGGATTTTAATGTATGCTACTTCGACATTGAGGTTGAGGTAGATAAGGGATTCCCAGAACCTACACTAGCGGCTCGCAGGGTTAATCTTATTACCGCATATGGAAGTCAATCAAATAAATTCATTACTTTTGGACTTGAGAAAGATTTCGTAGAACACGAATATATTACAGATGAAGATATTCAGCGTGGAGTTTTTCCTGATGGACATGAGGAATACAAAGAATTAGATGAAAATGGGTTATTCGTTAAGAAAACTCGATTTTATGTGAAGAAAAAGAAGACTATTACGTTTGAATCCAAGGCGGCTAATAAACTTGGCTATCAACACAATTACGAATACGTTACATGCGAAACTGAAGAAGAGCTATTAGAAGCCTTTTTTGAATACTTCGATCAAGAACATTTTGATATAGTGTCTGGATGGAATTGTTTGACCTTCGACGTTCCTTATCTAGTAAAAAGATGTGAAAATCTGGGACTTAAATGTCATCGTAAATTCTCCCCTGTTCGTAGAGTATATCTGGTTGAAAAGCTAAATGATTACAAAAAAGTAGAGTTGATTCCTGTTATCGCAGGCTTGTCTGTTCTAGATATGCTGCCTACATATAAAAAGGCAAACCTCAAACAGCAAGAGAATTACAAATTAGGTACAATTGCGAGTATCGAAGTTGGCTCTACTAAGATTGATCTTGGTCCAGATGGACTTAGATTGTATAAAAAGGGCCAAAATGGATGGGCTAAGTTTACTCACTATAACGTAATAGACGTAGAACTTTTAGTTCAAATGGAGTATCAAAAACACTTCATAGAATCACTAATAAGCGTTTGCGCAGATGCTAGAATTCCATTGGAATATTTCTTCATTTCCAAAAGAGTCGTTCTAGGATTTATGCTCAACTATATGCACTCGAAAGGATTGGTAATTCCAAATCCCGGAGAGCAACAGCATGTTCCATATGAAGGTGCTTATATTGTAGCGAATCCGGGTCCATATAGATGGGTCGTCTCATACGACTTCAAGGCCATGTATCCATCTATTCTAGCATCGGCTAATATCTCTACAGAGACTAAATTCAAAGGTCCTGTTCCACCTGATGGTAGTTATTCTAGATCTGTCATCAAAGACGTATGGTATAACAATGAAGTTCAGGGAATTATTCCTGAAATCGTATCAATGATTGTGGATGACCGAGACAAATACAAAAAGCTCCAAAAGGTTCACTCTAATCCATCAGATAAAGAAAATTACGATCCAGAACTAGCTGCATTTTATAAGAGAAAACAGGAGGCATATAAGATTTACGCAAACTCTATTTACGGTTTGCTTGGAAATAGACACTTTCAGTTCTATGATGTAGATAATGCAGCATCTGTCACTGGTATTGGTCGCTATTTGATTCAATATTGCATTGATTACATCATTAAATGGTTTGATACCGCTCTTCCTAAGAGTGAAAGATTTAAGCACGAATTCGGTGAGTATGCAAATGTCCAGATCAAGGGACTTCTTGATGATTCGTATATAGCCGCTCAAGATGATAAGGATACTCTAGGAAAATACAAGAGATTAGTACTTGCTCACACTGACTCGTTCTTCTTGGATTTCTCGGATATTTACTCGCCTTTCATAGGCCGTAAGAGGAGTGAAGAGGAATTTAAGGCTCTTTTAGATAGATACTCGAACCCTAATTCACCTGACTGCGATAAATCGGTATCTTCCATTCTACAAAGTCGATGGGAAGATGGTTCATGGTCAGAAATGACTCTAACTGAATTTTCTCTTAGATTTGAACACTGTGTATTCGGTGACGTTAGGACGAAGATCCTTAACAAGTGGGCTACCGAGAACAACTACCGTGAGAATCGTCTATGGCTGAAGCTAGAAAAATGCTGTAACCATTTAATTGAGTTGACGAGAGCGCACTACATTTGTTATCTTCAATACGACGAAGGTGACGACTTGATCAACTCTTCTTTTGAGAAGCGATTCAAGCCCGTCGGAGTCGAACTGGTGAAATCCGATACTCCAACATGGAGCAAGGAACACATCAAGAAACTTCTAGAAATGCTCTTCAATGACATTCCAAAAGACGAAATAATCAGGAAAATTGGAGAATACCGAAAGGACTTCAAAGATCCGAAGAACATTGTAGTAATTTCGAAGCCAGTATCGGTGAACACACTAGATGCGGCGAAAAACGGAGTAATGCCAGCCCCTCGAAAAGGAGCTAACGCATTTAATGCGGTGATAGATAGTAGTGACGAGTATTCAGGTTATGAG
>JBAZEQ010000021.1:0-16083 GCA_041653855.1 Ignavibacteria bacterium
GCTGGGTGGAACGGTTCTATCGGCATATTTTAACGGAAAAGGGATAAAAGAAAATAATTCTCTTTATACAAGATTTGCAAAAGATATTATGAATAAGATATTAGTGAAACGAAGCGCCGGATTTGCTTTTGGGGTGTTACCGATTGCCACTATTACGATTATTTATGCTCAGTTCCTGATGAATGCAAAAATTATCACTGTAAACTTTCTTGTATTTTCGACATTATATTATTTTGCGGCGATAATATTTTTATATAAATATAAAAATTCTTTTTTAAAAAATATTCCGCACAATAAATATTTAGTTTTCTTCCGTTTAGCAAGAAAAGAGAATGCAAAGGAAGAAAATGAAAACGATTTTATTCCTTCGTTATCTGGCTATGCATATCTCGGAATTATATCATTATTTATCGGGTTATTTCTTTTCGTTTGCGGGACAACCGTAGTATCGAATCCGTCGAGGTGGAATACAACGGGAATTTTAAAATCCGTTTTTTCATTGCCAGTATGGTTAAATTATTTTTACTTAATCTTTGCTTCGTTTGCTATTGCAGGAGGAGCTATTCTTTACTTCTTTTTTATCTGGCAGGGCGGAATAAAAGATATTGGTGAGGAATATAAAAACCTGATAAAGAATAGTATTGTTCCCTTTTCAATAGTATCTTCAATTCTGCAACCTTTATTTTTGTTCGGTGGAATTATCTTGCTTCCAGCTTCCGCTATGTCATCTTCAGTTTATGTTTATATCGCATTTGCCCTGGTTAGTATTTTAATTGTGTGCAATCTTTTATTTGGAATATATAAAAATTCAGAAATGCGATTTGCTGGTGCAGTGTTTTTCATTATGTTTTTAACTTTTACATTTACCATAGTAAAAGACCAGCTGGTTTTGGGAAATTCAGTTAAAGAACATCTTTATTCTGTTTATCAAAAAGCGGATGAGTATGATAAACAAAAAGCATCATTAATAATTACCAACACAGGAGTAGATGCCGAACAAATATATAATCAAAAGTGTGTTGCCTGTCACAAATTCGACACAAAACTCGTAGGTCCTCCTTATAAAGAAACCGTTCCGAAGTATAACGGAGACATTGTAAAACTTGCAGAATATATTTACAATCCGGTAAAGAAAAATCCTGATTACCCCGCAATGCCAAACCAGGGATTGAAAAAGAAAGAAGCGGAGGCAATGGCGAAGTGGCTGATGGATAAAACTAATCAATGACTATCGTTGATTGTGTTGATTTAAAGGATATACTTTAACGTATAGGATATGACAGAGAACAATTTATTTGCATACTCTCTATTCTTTCGTGGGTGTTTTACGGATTTAAGAAATATGGATTTGCAATATTTGTAAGTCTATTACCCCTACTGAATATAATTAGTGTTTTGGTAATGCTTATTATTTCATCTGTGTTTTACGAGGGAAGGTTTTAATGAATTTGTAAAACAATTCATAATGTTTATAAAATTAATAATCTGCCTAAAAGCATAAATTTTTAAATTTCTATTTCCTAAATACCGGAATCTATTCGATTTTTGAAAACGCAAAAGATTTTTCATCAGGGTCTTTTAAGTTCATTTTTTTACTGCCATCCATAATAATTTTGAATTCACCTTTTGCTCCCGATACAGGGTGTATTACTTCGAGAACAAGCTCATTTCCTACTTCGGATTTGAACGTATAAGGAAGTTCAATTTTATCGAGCGGCTCTCCGTGAATTGTTCCCGTTGCGATTATATTTTCTTTTGTAAACTCATAAAATATTTCTGTTTCGAGTCCACTTGGCATACCCGCAACACTGTCTGCTTTCCATTTTCCGATTAGATTTTTAGAGGGGTTCTTGGAGCAACTAATAAATGCTAAAGAGATTAATAAAAGGGCAATAAAAGCGAAGCTAATATTTTTCATAGATTATTTAAATTTATTCAATATAACATTACAGATTTTTTAAAGTAACGGAAAAAGCAAGAATTTTTATGACAATTTTTTCGAGATTTTGCATTAGTAAATTCGATATTTATAAAAGTTATAACTGTAAAGAATATGGAAGTTATGCAAGGCAAAGGCTCCTCATATTGAGCTATATTAATGGGGTGAAATTATTTAGTAGGACATTAACAGGAAAAAAACGACTTATTGTGAGAAAAGAGTCTATTTATGAGAAAACCGGTTTCCTTTTTATTGAAAAACAGACAAGATTTAGGCAAAAATTTGGCACACGGTTTGTAAATCAAAAAAAAGATATATATTTTTTTAAAATTAATATGAACAATAAAAATTTCATAATGGAATTTTTAAATAATATTATAAAAAACAAAAAAATGAAAAACCGAATATTAAAACTAGTAATCGCATTGATGGCAACATCTATCGTGATTCTATTGTTAACAAATAAAGATATTTTCTCTTAAGCCACAGATAGGAAGCGATAAACGGAAAAATATGTTGGAACAATATTTTTCCGGGAAATTTATTTCAGTTTATATTCATCTTTTAAAATTTTTACGAATTTATCTTTATCCGGGCATTTGTATGATTTGTCAATCAGTTCATAGCCTTTCTTTACTTCACCAATGGAGTGGTAACAAGCAGTAATAGCAGCGAGTATCGTTTTGACCGAACCGGCATCGGTATTAAAAGTATCCTCATCTTTACCCATACACTCGAATTTAATCTTTATAAATTCTTTTAAATCCGATTTTAATTCATCTATATAGTCATTAACGATTTTAGGATAATTTTTAGTAATATCTTTAAACTTATTATTTTTTATCCTGTAAACTCTTGGCGGGAACCGGGTTTCCGCATAATTTGTAAAAGCATAAGCAAACATATCGGAAGAGGTATTGATTTCGAGTTTACCGTCTTTTTCAATATCTTCAATGTTATACCACGAATTGCCGAGGAAAAGTGTATCGGAAATATAAAACTTCCCGCTTTCAATCACCCCAATAAATAACATTACACAGCAATGTGCACCGCCGGTAAAAGAGCTGATTATAACATTTTTTTCCCCGTTACCGCTAAAATCATAAGTATTTATAGTGTCAACCCAGCCGTCAAAACTTGTGCTTACAATTTCTTTATTTTTATATTTAACTTTTAAAACAGAGCACCAATCATTTGTATCATATTTTGTTTGAAACGCATAGTCGCCACTGACGAAATTTATATTTTTTACATAAGGGAAAAAATTGCCCTGGTCAAGACTATCGGACTGGGAATAAGAGATATTCGAAATCAAAAGAAGTAATGTGGATATACCGTATAAAAGAATTTTATATTTGTTATAAATCATTATATTTATTTTTTTCATTATGTTTTAATTTAACATTGAATAAAGTTATTCGAGAGATTGAATTGCTTTCAACAATTCAAGTCTTTTGAGTTTATCTTCTTTGTTATAAAGGTACAGTCTTTTTATATCTATGTAAACAAGTAGAGCATCGAGTTTTCTTTTCTCTTTTACGGCTATCATTCCCAGCAGGTAATATAAATCGATATTACCCGTTCCATAATCATATAGCATATCATTTCTGATAAGTGCCTCGGTTAAATATTTCTTGGCTTTTTTGTAATCTTTGTGTTGCCGGTAGTAAATATCACCAAGCCGTATGTAAGCATTAATATAGCTTGAATCCCGTTTTATCAGGTTATTGTAATAAATAATAGCATTTTTGTAATTTTTCATCATTTCGTTCAGGTAAGCAATCTGATATCTTATAAAGTTATCCGTAGTATCCGCTTTGGACATTTTTTCGTAGAAGGTCAGAGCTTTTTTATAATCCTTAGAAGTTGAATATGCCTCTGCAAGGGATGATGAAAGCGTATTAAGAAGGCTATCGGAATCGAATCTTTCCCTGATTTTTTTGTATAAATCTTCAGCATTCTTAAATTTATCGGTGTACACATATAGTTCCATCAAGCTCTGATATACATAAAATGTGTCCGGTTTTAATTCGAGACATAAATTATAATGGGATTCGGCTTTATTAAGATATATTTTATTGAGAGAATCCTGCTTAACGTAAAAAGTATCTATTTTTTTCATTGTATCGATTTGTTTCGAATAAAACCAGGTTGCATAAAGTTTATTTCTATAGGTATCAGCTAATTTTAGATTTGTATTAAATAAACTTTGCTGACGTTTTTTCTGGTACTCTTCATTATTATCGAGGTCTGCAAAGTTAATGCTTTTGATAATATTATTAATTGTGTTGATGGCAATTGCAAAATTTAGATTTCCATAGAATCCGTAAGAATATGTAGTAATACCAATCACCTCGCCCTTTCCGTTGAATAGTGAGCCTCCGCTGTTTCCCGGAGATATTGCCGCTGTAATCTGAATAACCTTGTCGAATGTTTTTTCTATCAGGTTATAGGTTTCGGGGTCTGTAAAACTTACTTTTTCGTTTTCTCTTAAAGCGGCAACTATTCCCTCTGATATGGTATACTCAAATCCCAGAGGACTACCTATAGCATAAATCTTTTGACCGACTTTTACATCGTTTGAGTTTCCGAATTTAACAACCGGGAAGGTTTTTTTTGAAGTATCGATAATTTTTAAAATTGCAAAATCGTTTTTTTCTTCAACGTAAACAATTTCGGCATTATAAAAAGTGCCATTGCTTGTTTTGATAAAGATGCTATCGAATCCCGAGATTACGTGATTGTTTGTTACGACCAATCCTTCTTTAGAAAAAATAAAACCGCTTCCGCTTAATAGTACGGTGTCTTTATAGGTATATGAATACGATGAATAAGAAAAATAATCATTTGTATGAAACCATATCGAAACAAGAGAAGATTTATTCTGCTCGAAAATTTCTTCCGCAGTTAAATCTCCGTTTTTCTTTTCGGTTTCGGGAGCGGGTACCGGTAGATTATTATCCTGAGCACTTAAAAAACCGGAAAACAAAAAAACGGAAAATAGAAATTGAAATATTAAAGTTGTTTTTTTCAAATATTTATTATTTATGATTTTAATTTATATTCTGAAGACGAAATATATGAGACTCTATGAGCTCTACGATTCTATTTGTTTTTCCATTTAGGTTTTCGCTTTTCAATAAAAGCGTTCATACCCTCGACTTTGTCTTCGCTTGCATACAGCAGGTAAAAGTTTTTTCTTTCGAACTCTATTCCGACTTCGATTGTAGTATCGAATGATTTAAGAATACATTCTTTTGCAAGTTGTACTGCGACCGCAGGTTTTGTTGCTACTTCTTTTGCAAGGTTAATTGCTTCGTCGAGATATGTTTCGTTGCTTACAACTCTTGTGATTAATCCCGTATCATACATTTCCTTTGCAGAATACATTTTTCCCGTTAGAATCGCTTCCATAGATTTTACCTTTCCGATAGCACGCGTTAATCTCTGAGTGCCTCCTGCACCGGGAATTATTCCAAGATTAATTTCCGGTTGCCCGAATTTTGCACCTTCTGCCGCGATAATCATATCGCAATTCATCGCAAGTTCATTTCCACCTCCAAGTGCAAATCCGCTTACAGCCGCTATTATGGGCTTTTTGATTTTTCTAATTCTGTCCCAGATTGAAAACTTATCGCGGAAATACATATCTACCGTAGTAATTTCCGTCATTTCTTTTATATCGGAACCCGCCGCAAAGGCTTTTTGATTGCCCGTTATTACTATGCAACCGATTTCATTATCTTTATCAAACGCTTCATAAGTATTTACAACTTCAAATAACAACGGAATATTAAGTGCGTTTAATGCATCCGGGCGATTGAGTTGAATCATACCGACTTTTAAACCATCGGGATTTTCAATTTCGGAAACAAAAATATACTTATAATCTGTGTTAATTTTCTTTTCCATATTTTTTAGAAATTTTGATTTGTGAAATTAAAAACATTGTATCTTAATAACAATGTAAATGGATTAAAGATTACAATTTTTAACGTTGCTAAACAATTTAATAATAAATAATTTAAGCACATACTGTCTAATTTAGGTTTATCAATTAAAACTTATTATGGAAGATAAACACACATTCAAAAGGGAGTTAGGATTATTCGATTCAACGATGCTTGTTGTAGGTAGCATGATTGGTTCGGGTATTTACATTGTAAGTGCTGATATAGCCAGAACAGTAAGTTCCCCCGGGTGGCTTATTATAGCGTGGCTTGTAACCGGATTGATTACACTTGTGGCGGCACTTTGTTACGGAGAACTTGCCGCAATGATGCCCCATGCAGGAGGGCAATATGTATATTTGCGGGAGTCATGGAATCCCCTTACAGGTTTTCTGTATGGGTGGACTTTGTATCTTGTAATACAAACAGGAACGATTGCGGCGGTAGCCGTAGCGTTTGCAAAGTTTACAGGAGTATTGATTCCGTGGTTTTCCGAACGTCATATTTTATTACAAGCAGGGAGTTTTAAAATATCGGCGGCTCAGATTCTTGCTATTACAAGCATTGCAGTTCTTACTTTTATCAATGCTAAAGGTGTAAAATTGGGAAAATTTGTTCAAAACATTTTTACATTTACCAAATCGTCAGCTTTAATTTTATTAATTATATTCGGATTGACACTTGGAGCCGACTCTGTGGCTATGAAAATTAATTTTTCGGATTTCTGGTCTGCTTCCTGGGTACACGTTAAAGATAACGCAATATCTTCCGTAGAACCTCTTGCAGGTTTTGGGGTTATAATTGCTTTGGTTGTTGCAATGGTTGGTTCGATTTTTTCAAGCGATGCGTGGAATAATATTACATTTACAGCAGGAGAAGTAAAAGAGCCGAAAAGGGTGATTCCATTAAGTCTCGTGCTTGGAACGGGTATAGTAACAATAATATACATAGCGGCAAATTTTAGTTATCTATTTATTTTACCTTTGAAAGGTAATCCCGAAGGTTTAACCGCATTCGAGAGAGGAATCCAATTTGCAACAAGCGATAGAGTTGCAACCGGGGCAATCGAAGTTTTTCTTGGTGATTCTGCGGCTGTGATTATGGCAATTCTGATTATGATTTCTACATTTGGCTGTAATAACGGACTAATACTTGCGGGTGCGCGAGTAACCTATGCTATGGCAAAAGACAATTTGTTCTTCAGAAAAAGTGGTGAGCTAAATAAATATGGAGTGCCGGGAATGGCATTATTTTTTCAGGCAATTTGGGCGAGTCTGCTGTGCCTTTCGGGAACATATTCCGATTTGCTCGATTATGTTGTATTTGCCGTTCTTGTATTTTATATTCTGACTATTGCAGGTATATTTAGATTAAGAAAAACGAAACCTGATGCAGAGCGTCCTTATAAAACTTTCGGGTATCCTGTATTACCTATACTGTATATTGTTTTAGCTTCGATAATATGCGTTATACTTTTAATTTATAAACCACAATATACATGGCCGGGAGTAGGAATTGTTTTACTTGGAATACCTGTGTATTTTATATGGAGAAGACGCAGTAAACAAAAATAAAAAATTTAGAGGGAACAAGTTATTTACAATTAATTATTATTATATTGGACACACAAATACTTATAAAAGTTATTCAACTGATGCTTGCTCCGGCGGTTATGATAAACGCCTGCGGACTATTATTACTTGGAATTAATAATAAATATTCATCGATGATAAACAGGATTAGAATCTTGAGCGAAGAAAAAAGAAAATATATGATAAAAATGGAGAGAAACGACGAACTCGATTATATTGAATCTTCGAGGATGCACAGTGTTTACAAACAGTTAAATGTACTGCAATACCGGTTGGGAATAATTCGTAATTCTATTATTTCCCTTGCGGTTGGGTCATTTCTTTTTATTCTTACTTCTTTGTTGATAGGAGTTGAAGCATTTGTGGGAATATCTTCGACAAAATATTTATTTGTTATAACTTTTGCGATTGGTATGATTTCGGTTGCTATAAGCCTAATATTTTTATTAAGAGATACTCTAAAAGCCTTTAATATTGTTCAGGTTGAAATTAAAGCCGATGAATAAAATAAAAATAGGAATTAAAAATGAGAATATCTAAAATAGGTTTTGGTTGTTACCGCGTTGACGATAGAGTTGAAGAGCATTATAATTCTCTTCGAAAAGCGATAACAAACGGGATAAACGTAATAGATACATCGGCGAACTATTCCGATGGGCGAAGCGAAATTCTTATAGGTAATGTGATTTCCGATTTAATATCCGAAAAAGAGATTACAAGAGAAGATGTTATGATTGTAACAAAGGGCGGATACATACAAGGACAGAATTACAAATTTGCCTTGAAAAAAAAGCAACAGGGAACCCCCTTCAACGATGTTGTTGAAATAGAAGAGGGGCTCTGGCATTGCATTAGTCCGGATTTTCTCGAAGACCAACTAAACAGACAACTTTTTCGTTTAAACCAAAACGATAATTACGGTTATATAGATGTATACCTTCTTCACAATCCCGAATATTTTTTGAGGTGGGCTGAACTGAACGGGTATGATAACGTAAATACGATAGAGGAATATTACTTCAGAATAAAAAAAGCTTTTGAATTTCTTGAAGATAAAGTTGCAGAAGGAAAAATAAAATCTTATGGTATTTCCTCTAATTCCTTTTCAAAAAAAATTGATAATTTTGATTTTACTTCACTCGATAAAATTATAGAGTGTGCTCACGCGGTAAAACCGGATAATAATTTCAAGTATGCGGAGTTTCCTTTTAACCTTGTTGAGTCAGGAGCCATACTCGAAAAAAATCATTCGAAAAAATCTGTTTTGGAATGTGCCGAAGAAAACGGAATAAAAACCCTGATAAATCGTCCGCTGAATGCGGTTACTTCGAGAGGGCTTATAAGGCTTGCTGATTTTGAATACAGCGAGATTTCCGAAAACGAATTACTCCGGCAGGTAAAGTTTGTATGTGTAATGGAAGATGATTTGCTGAAAGAAAAATTTTCCAAATTTCTTATCCCGCCCGAAGACACAAAAGTTATAAAATCACTTTTAACATTTGGAGAAAACGTTAAGGATAACGCCCTGACTTTCGGGAGCTACGAGCATTTGACGGATATGATAGAAAACTATTATTCCCCAAGAATAAATTATTTAATGGATTACTTCGAAAGCAAAATATCCGATGATTATACGCTGGAAAATTTTAATAAATATATCAAAGAAGTTTTGAGACTTTTTAATTACGTAAGTAATTTTTATAGGGTTTTTGCCGATAAAAGGAGTAAGTTTATTCATTCGATTATCAATAATTATTGTGGCGAGAAATTACATAAATTATCTTTGTCTCAAAAAGCCATTTTGCTTATTAATTCGATTGATGGAGTCAACAGCGTTTTAGTTGGTGCAAGGCAGGAGAAGTATGTAGATGACATTTTGAAAATTGTGGAATATGATAAAATCGAAAACGCACAGGAAATACTGGAAAAAATCCGGGATGAAATTAAAAACATCGTGAAATAAATTAAAAAAGATTTTAGATTAAAAAAAGTGTATGGAAAAGCCAGAAAAAATTAAAATTCTTATTATTATTTCGCTTGTCATATTTGCCGTTATACTAATTTTTCTAAAAGTAACATCGGTAAAAGAAGAGAAAGAAATAACTCAGAGAAAAGAAGAAAAAACGGAAGTGAGACAGTTATCACAGGAGGAACTGAAAAAAATAATTCCTCGTGAGATTGATTCTATACTTTTTCAATACGGAGTTAAACATGATTGGATAAAAAATATTTCAAACACACCGCCACCGGAAAAACTAAATAAGGAAAAAACAAAAAAGCAGGATAAACCGTCAAAACCTGTTACTAAACAGCCTATCCAGACCGAGAATCTATGGTTTGTGAAGGAAATTACTATACCCAAAGACATTCCTTTTGCGGAGATAAACCTTGAAATAGTAAGTCTTCTAAACAGTTATAATTTATCTGCTGCATCTTTTGAAGACCCTAAAACATACAACCAATTATTTAATATATATTACACTCCCGACTCATCAAAAAAAGTAATTGCCAAAATAAATTTTATATATTCTGATAAGGTAAAACGCGAAACAGCGGATATATGTATAGTGCTGGACAATATTGACAGCTACACTCACACACAGCTCGAAAAACTTTTAGTTACAAGCGAAAAATATTCCGTTATGCTTCCCGATGATATAAACAAAATCGATTTGCAGACTATGGTGATGGAATCTAAAAAAGATTATCTTGTAAAAGCAGAAATAGGATTGCAGGATGATATTGCTGCGGAATTCAGGAACGATATGAAAGAAAAAGACTGGCGTACAAAGGTTCGCACTCTCTGCTATGAATTCGATAAAGCCGCAGGAATTGTATTAAAGAATCCAAAAATGCTTCATAAAATGGAGATGGAATTGCTCGACGAGTTTTCAAAGTATCCGGTGAAAGCTTATAGGGATACGCTTTTTACGAAATACAATTCCACTGAAAATTCTATTAAGAAAATTTCTGATTTATTTAATCTGATATTGAATCGGGCGAAAAACGGTATCACCAGTCAAATTTACATAGTAAATTTTACAGATGAGGATTTTCAAAATTACCTGTCAGGATTGTATGTAATAAAAAAACGCGGGTATAAATTTTTTACTTTCAGTGATATTATGAAGAGAAGGGCAAAGCTTGAAATGAAAGAAGAGGCTCAGTGATTAGTAGTTGTTGGTAACCGGTAGTAAGTAGCAAATTTTTAATCTTATGAATATTCTGAATTTTTAAATCTTATGAACATAAACGAAACATGGATGAAAGCGGCTTATCGTGAAGCCGAGAAGGCGTACGACGAAGGTGAAACACCGATCGGGTGCATAATAGTTTTTGAAAACAAGATAATAGCAAAGTCACACAATCAAATCGAAATACTTAAAGACCCGACGGCACACGCAGAAATCGTAGCTATTACTTCCGCTTCGGCGTATATGGATTCAAAAGTTTTGAAAGGATGCTCTATGTATGTAACTCTGGAACCGTGTGCAATGTGTGCCGGGGCAATAACACTTTCCAAACTCGATAATTTATATTTCGGAGCATTTGAACCAAAATCCGGTGCTTGCGGAAGCGTTATAAATATAACGAATAATAAATCATTAAATCATAAAGTAAATGTTTTCGGCGGAATCCTCGACAAAGAATGCGGAGAGATACTGAAAAGTTTTTTTAAGGGGAAAAGGTAATAATATCGAATTTTATTAAGTTCTTCTGTTCTAAATACATACCGTTTTTAAACACCCTTATGCAATAGATTCCTTTTCTCAGAAAGTCGGTACGAATATAAAATTTATGATTTCCTTTTTCAAAAACCCCCGCAGTTATTTCCGCCTGTTTTTTTTCAAAAGGAGTAACGAATTCAACTTTGATTAAATCGAGATTCTCTGTATTAAAATTTATTTCTATCCCGTCAGTAAATTTTTCCGCATACAGATTTTCGGCATAAGGTTTAAGGATATTGTAATTAGTTGATATTTTATTATTCAGCGAATCGGAAATATTAGATATGCTTATATTTTTATTTAACAGCCAGAGAATATCGTCTTGCAAGTGAATGTGGTTATTTCCTCTGCCTCCATGCTCGAGGAAGCGGATTCCAAGTCCTTGATTATATTTTTGAATTATACTTCTATCGTATCTTGTGTAATAACTTAAATCAGCGGCAATCCCGAGCATATGCGGGGAGTCTTCCACAGTAGACCATCCACGGCGTTTATATTTCAGCTGGTCTTCTACGGTTCTCATTGCATCGGATACACGAGGATAATATTTAGTTTTATTTAATATATATAGAAACTTAATTGCAAAATCAGGATGAATATAAGGAATTACATTATATTTCATCGTTAAGAATGCAAAGTGAAAATTCATCAAAAAATAATCGAACGAAAGAGCATTTACGAAATTTTCATCCGATAAAGCGATTCCCTTGTTTTTTTCTCCGGATATAAAAAAATAAAAATCCGATGACTCATTTTCGTTTATTTTTAGATAGGCACAATGAAAGTTTGTATCTGGAAAAGATATGAAATTATTTTCTGTTACGGGATAAGGAAAAGAAATTTTTTGTGCATTAAGATTTATGAGTGATAAAAATGTAAATAGAAAGAACAGCAAACATTTACAACTCATCAAAGCCCCTTTCGAAAAAATCGGTCATTTCTTTTGCTAGCTCTTCTTCGTCGGGACCATCGAATTTCAACATAAGTTTGGAACCCTGCTCAGCGGCAAGCGTCATAACGCCGATGATACTTTTTCCGTTTACTTCAAAGACGTCCTTTGACAGGAAAAAATCAGATTTATATTTTGCGGCGATTTTTACTATTGTGGATGCAGGTCTTGTGTGCATTCCGGCTTTATTTATTATTGTAATTTCTTTTTGTATCATTTACATATTCCTGTTTAATAGCATATAAGAAAACCACGACAGCATTAATCTTGAGTCCTTATTTTTTATTGTTTGAAGATAAGAATTTGCCCTGTTAGTATATGTTGCAATTTCTTTTTTTGCGGAATCAATAATACCATAATTTTCATAGATGTTTTTAATTTCCGTAATATCACTTTCTTTTTTTAAACCTTTATTTATAATTACCGATTCAAGCAACGCTTTTTCTTTTTTGTCTTTTATGGTTTCAAGTCCTTTCAGAAGTAAATAGGTCTTTTTCCCTTCTTTTATATCACCGCCAATTTTTTTACCGAAATTTTTTTCGTCTGCAAATATATCGAGCAGGTCATCCTGAATTTGAAAAGCAAGTCCAAGATTTGATGCATAATTTTCCATTGCACCCAGCAGTTTTTTATTTCCGTTTCCAATAAGCACACCAATCTTAACGCAGGTTACAAGAAGCTGAGATGTTTTTTTGTTAATCATCATAATATATTCTTTCAAAGAAACTTTTTTTCTCAATTCGAATTCCTTATCATAGCTCTGACCTTCACATACTTCTATTATTCCATTATTAAATATTTCCGCAATCTCTCCTATCCTTGTTGATTTAGTTTTAAGTAAAGATTCATAAGCAAGCCCGAGCAATGCATCGCCCGAGAGAATAGCTGTATCCCTATCCCATTTTTTATGAATGGTTTCTCTACCGCGTCTTGTATCTGCATTATCCATAATATCGTCGTGTATCAGGGTAAAATTATGCAGGGTTTCTACAGCTAAAGCGGCATCGAGTGCACGAATTGGTTTTCCTTCTGCGGCTTCACAGGAAAGTATAAGCAGTACGGGTCTAATTCTTTTTCCCCCACCTGAAAGTATATATCTCAAAGGTTCGTAAATTCCACCCGGATATTTTTTCGAGATGAAACCTTCGAGTCTATTGTTTACAAAATCTTTATATTTTGAATATCGCTTCTCGTAATTAATCATTAATAAACTTTATTTATTTGTTAAAAATAATTAATTTAAACTACTTAAGTAATTCAAATTAGTATTGTATTTATAGAAAATTAATAAAGGAAAAATAATGAAAAAATTTTGTTTTTTTGTAATTCTTGCATTAGGGATATTATTATCAAGGGAATTGAATTCGTACGGCAATTCCAGTCCGTTTGAACAAATAGTAAGTAATCAATCGTATGCATTATATCTAAAGCATAAGGATGTTATTTCCACTTATGTTCACTCAACTAATTTACCGGATTGGGCTCAACTCAATCCCGATAAAGACGGGTATGAAGGTACGAGTACATTGGCTTTATATGAATATCTAAAAAGTCTGAATGCTGTTCCCGAGCCTAAGTCTTTGATTGTGGCTATGATAGATACCGGATTTGATACAGACCATCCGGAATTGAAAGATAAAATATGGAAAAACGAAAAAGAAACAAACGGACAACCGGGAGTAGATGATGACGGAAACGGGTATGTAGATGATTTTTACGGGTGGAATTTTTTGGGTAAAGCCGTAAACCTGAATCTTGAAGCTACGCGAGAATTGCAGAGAATGAAAAGAGAAGGTATTTCGGAAAAAGACCCGTATTGCATAAAAGCTAAAGAAGAATACGATAAGAGAAAGAAGGAGACAAATGAGATTTATCTTTTTGCAAGCGAGACATTAGCGGATTGGACAAAAGCCGAAAATAAATTGAAGGAAAAAAACTACCCTACTGAGCCCGATAAATTAAAAGAAATTTCTTCTTCCTTAAAAGGCGAATATAAAGAAGCGGTGGATAAGATATTGTTTATAAAAATGATATATGGAATAAGTAAAGAGGAACTAATAGATTTGGAAAAAGATTTTTCAATTAAAAGTCAATGTTTGTTCGATACTACAAGTGTAAATAGTTTGATTGGCGATAATCCGGAATTGTTATCCGAAAAAAATTACGGAGATAACGACATATACACAAAAGGGGCTTCTCACGGTACTCATACTTCCGGAATAGTTGCCGCGAGTAAAAAAGGAATAGGTCAGTCACCATTTGTAAAATTAATGTTTTTAAGAGTTGTTCCCGACGAAGGAGACGAGAGAGATAAAGACGTTGCAAACGGAATTAGATATGCGGTGGATAACGGAGCAAACATAATAAATATGTCAGCCGGTAAATACTTTTCTCCGAACCCGGATTATGTTACCGAAGCTATAAAGTACGCTGAAGAAAAAGGTGTTTTGTTTGTTATTTCTTCAGGTAACGAAGGATTGGATATAGAAAAAAAGAATAATTATCCATCCAAGTTTTATATGGAAAACGGGGAGATGAAATTTTTCTCTAATATGATTGTTGTAGGTGCGAATACGTGGATGAAAAAGTGGAACGAAGATAAAGACCCGGATAACTTATGTAATGGATACGACCTTATTGCACAATTTTCCAATTTCTCGGGAAAAGTTGTGGATTTATTCGCTCCCGGAATGGAAATTAACTCAACCGTTCCCGGCGGAAAATATGAAAGTGAAAGCGGTACAAGTATGGCGGCACCTGAGGTTACAGGGTGTGCCGCAATTATCAAAGGTTACTTTCCGGATATTACTGCACAGGATTTAAAAATAATTTTAACAAGTTCTGCAAGGAAGTATGATGGTTTGAAAGTAAAGATAAAAGAAGATAAATCCAAAGTTCTTTTTTCTTCACTTTCTAAAACAGGTGGAGTAATAGATGTATTTAATGCTTATAAAATGGCAAAAGAAAAATATGAAAGATAAAAATAAAAATTAAGGTTAAAGAAATTTTATGAAATGGAATACATTATTTTCCCAAAGAAGATTAGGGGATAAAAAGGACGGTGAAATTCCCTCTCCTGATAGAAGTAATTTCGAAAAAGATTACGATAGGGTTGTGTTTTCATCCGCCTTCAGGAGGTTGCAGGATAAAACACAGGTGATTCCTTTGCCGGAAAGTGATTTTGTGCATACAAGATTAACACACAGCCTCGAAGTCTCCTGTGTCGGCAGGTCGCTTGGAAAAATCGTAGGTGAAAAAATTATTAAGAAATATAATCTTGATAATATCATTTCCGTTCCGAATTTCGGAGCAATCGTTGCAACAGCTTGTCTTTTACACGATATAGGCAATCCGCCTTTCGGTCATTCGGGAGAATCGGCAATCAGCAATTATTTTAAAAACGGTAACGGAAAAAAATATAAGAAGCTCATAGGGAATATTGAAAAATGGTCTGACCTTGTAAACTTTGAAGGTAACGCAAATGGTTTTAAACTGTTAACCAAATCCTATAAAAACGTAGGCGGAGGAATTAAATTAACCTATACAACTTTAGCAGGTTTTGTAAAATATCCCACAAAATCTTTTAAAACGAAGAAAGATATAAAAAGATATGATGGAAAAATAAGTTTTCACAAGTTCGGATATTTTCAATCCGATAAAGATATTTTTCGGGATATATTCGACGAATTAAAAATTAATAAAGTTACAGATTATTATTATTCTCGCCACCCCATTGCGTTTTTAGTCGAGGCATCCGATGATATATGTTATAGAATTATGGATTTTGAAGATGGAATTAGAATCGGTTTGATTCCTTTTTCTATAGGCGAAGAGTTACTTAAAAAAATAGTCGATAAAAAATTCATCCCGGCAAAATATGATTTGATAAAAGACAGGAGGGAAAAAATCGGTTATTTGAGGTCTA
>JBAZEQ010000022.1:0-2542 GCA_041653855.1 Ignavibacteria bacterium
ACGAAAAAGTTTACGGAACGATTCACATGGCATTCGGAAATAATAAATCGATGGGTGGAAATATATCAGTCGGAAGTCATTTAGACGGCTTAATCAAACAGCCTGATGTTTATTTTGATGTTGAATTAATTATGCAAAAAGGAAAACTTATAATATAATTCATACTTTTATATGAATTTGAATTATTTAATTTATTTATATTAAATAATTAATAGATTCATTAAATTATAAAAATGCTAATTAACAAACAAAATTATATAATTAAATACATAATTTATGAAACAAATTAAAATCGACAAAAAACTTTTCATCGAAAACAGGAAAAGACTTACAAAAGAATTAAAGCCTAATTCGATTGTAATAGTTCATGCAAACGATGTAATGCCAACCAATGCTGACGGGACAATGCATTTTAAACAAAACACCGATTTGTTCTGGCTGACAGGTGTTGACCAGGAAGAATCAGTTTTAGTCCTTTATCCCGATTCACCCGACCCGGCTTACAAAGAAGTTCTCTTCCTCCGCGAAACCAGCGAACTCATTGCCATCTGGGAAGGGAAAAAGCTTATGAAAGACGAAGCAACCGAATTAACAGGAATTCAGAATATTGTATGGCTTTCCGATTTTAATAAAATATTCCGAAACCTCGTTACAGATGCAGATAACATATATATTAATACTAATGAGCATAAACGCGCCGATGTAATAGTACAATCAAGGAGCATTAAATTTATTAACCAGTGTAAGGAACAATACCCGCTCCACAACTATTGCAGGCTCGCACCGATTATTAACAGACTGCGAATGTTCAAATCACCCATAGAAATCGAGTTGATGCAAAAAGCCTGTGACCTTACCGATAAAGCATTCAGGCGTGTTCTTAAGTTCGTAAAACCGGGTGTGATGGAATACGAAATCGAAGCTGAATTTGCTCACGAATTCATACGCAATGGTTCGGCTTATGCCGATTACTACCCGATTATAGCATCAGGTCCAAGTGCCTGTGTATTGCACTATGTAGTAAATGATAAACCGTGTAATGATGGTGATGTGATATTAATCGATACCGGTGCATCTTATGCTAATTACAATGCGGATATGTCAAGAACTATTCCTGTTAACGGTAAATTTACAAAGAGGCAGAAGCAAGTTTACAATGCGTGTCTGAACGTAATGAAAAATACGATTAGTAAAATTAAAAAGGGCGGGAAATGGCAAGAAATACAGAAGCTGGATATGCAAAAGGAACTTATAGGATTGAAGTTATTAAAGTTAAGTGACATTAAAAATCAAAATCCAGCATGGCCTGCTTTGAAAAAATATTTTATGCATAATGTATCTCATTTCCTCGGACTCGATGTTCACGATGTTGGCTACTTCGAAACGCCTTATAAACCGGGTATGGTATTTACAGTCGAACCGGGAATATACATTCCCGAAGAAGGTATCGGAATTCGTCTTGAAAATAATATAGTAGTAACGGAAAAAGGAAATCTTGACCTGATGAAAAACATACCTCTCGAAATCGACGAGATAGAAGAAATAATGAATAGCTAAAATATAAAAAATAACTTATTTAACATAGCCCGCAAATTTAGAGGCTGTGTGATAATTAAGTTTTTAGTAAAATCATTTGGGCTAAAGCCCAAATTTGTTGAGTTATTGCTTACCCCACCGTAAACGGTGGGGTAAATTATTATTTATCAAACAGCCTCTTTATCTGTGGGCTTTTATTTTCATTTTTTTCTTAATAAATCTTAATTATTATATAACGAAACTATAGCTTTTTTTTATTCGTATACAGAATAAAAAACAATAATAATATGACTAGCAAAAGCAATATCGTTCTAATTTTAATCGGCACTTTTCTTTCATTTCAATTTACTTTCTTTAAAGTATTTGGATTCATTGGTCCTTTTCATCACTGGCATTTTCACCGACACTGGATAAGCAATTCGCTCGGTTTTACGTCTCTTATCGGTGTAATATTAATATTTTTAGGACTATATAATTTATATAAAGAGAATAAAATTGATAAAAATGGCATTAATCCGTTACATAATACCGAAAAATAATAATATAAATATGAAAAAAATTCTTCTCTTCACGTTTTTCTTTATTACATTTTTTTTAACACAATCGAATTCCTATTCTCAAATGCCAAAGGGGATATATGATGTAGCGGGTTTATGGGAAATGCAAAGTGAAAAAGGTATAATATACGAACTTTGGGAAATCAGGCACGATGGGGCATTAATAGGTCAGGATTTTACGATTGGAACAAATAACGATACGATAATTATCGAGCAAATGAAAATTGAAAGTTTAGATAGCGGGGTATATTATATAGCTACCGTTACAAACCAAAACGAAGGAAAACCTATTTACTATAAAATGATTGAGTGGACCCGGAATGTTTTCGCATTCGAAAACAAACAACACGACTTTCCACAAATGATTAGGTATTATATTAAAACAGATTATTTATACACGGTTATACTCGAAGGACCCGAGCCAGACAACAAAATAAAATCTATCGAAT
>JBAZEQ010000022.1:2552-15942 GCA_041653855.1 Ignavibacteria bacterium
CGAATTAAAATTCGAAAGAACAAAACAGTAACAATATTTACCGTTATATTACAATTTTACTTTTGTTATTTCTTATATCTTTATACTTCCTTCCAGATACGTAACAGCGTTCCCGGCAATTTCCACTCTGCCGTTAATTAATTTGCAATTTAGATTTCCTTTACGTTTTGATAATTGCGTCGCAGTCAGTTCATTCTTATCGAGAACTCTAGCCCAGAATGGAGTAAGAGTCGTATGAGCAGAGCCAGTTACCGGGTCTTCGTTTACTCCAACTAAAGGTGCAAAAAAACGTGAAACAAAATCCACATTATCACCTTTTGCAGTTACTATCACTCCTCTTGCTTTCGATTTTTTTATTAATTCAAAATCAGGATTAATTTCTTCAATATCTTTTTGATTCTCATAAACCAATAAATAATCCGTCTTGCCTTTGAATGCTTCAAAAGGTTTTTTTCCGATTGCTTTAACTAATACTTCGGGTGCTTCGATTTTTTTCACAATATCGATAGGAAAATTCAATACCAGCTTATCATCTGATTTTTTTACAGTCAGCTCTCCGCTTCTTGAATGGAATATGATTTTATCTCTATTGTAATTCAAATGCTCAAAAAGCACGTGAGCAGTTGCAAGCGTGGCATGCCCGCATAAATCAACTTCGGAAACAGGAGTGAACCATCTTAACTCAAAATCAGCATCATTGATTATAAAAAACGCTGTTTCGGCAAGATTATTTTCGAATGCAATATTCTGCATTACTTCATCCGGCAGCCAATCTTCTAACGGACAAACACCTGCAGGATTCCCGCCGAATAATTCGTCGGAAAAAGCATCTACCTGATAAAATTTAATTTTCATACTATTAATCGAAATAAATTTTATTCAATTTACAATTTCTTTTTATTTAAAAAAATCCCCATCAACAATAAATACTTTGGCACCTTTTTCAGATAATACAAGATGCGAATCTGTATTATCGGAAAGAATAAACGACATTCCAGTTTTTAATGGATACAGTTTCTCATCTTTCAGTTTAATTGTAATTTCACCTTCGATACAATATACTATATGTCCTTTTTCACACCAATGGTCGGCAATAAAATCTTGTGAATAATCCACAATTCTCATTCTTATACCACCAATCACCATCGTTCTCCAGTAAGATACACCTTTTTCACCTTTGAATTCAATTTTAGGAATCGAATCCCAATCGGTTATTAATAATGGAATATTTTTTTTCATTTTATAATTATAGTTAATTCCAATTTAATTAAATATCTTAATAAAAGTATATATATAAAATAATAATCTTATATATATATACGATATTATTTTTTGTCGGTTTCAATTCATCGGTATATCGGGTGGGTATATAGTTTCAGAGCAAAATGAACCATATAGAATATTTCAATACAGTTATTGACTCGTCAATTTTCAGATTATTAATCATAAACCCTTGAAGGATAAATTTCTTCAAGGGTTTATGATATCTTGCAATAGTTTCAATTCCGAGATAGAGAGAACCCAAATCTTGCCGGAAATAATTCTGATGAAACTACCTATCCAATATGTTTCTAAATGCATCGGAGAAATATTCAACGGGAAGACCGGTATCCGTATTTGCTAAAATAACAAGAGTAATTTTAGAAGCAGTATTATAAAAGACGTGAGAATTATATCCGAATATTGTACCGGGATGTCCAATCCAATTACCCGCTTTCATTACGCAAAAGCCATAGTGATTTCCAATCCAGTTAAATCTTTCGGCTTTCATTTGTTCGGAAAGTAATTTTCCTTCCGCTACTGCTTTAGCCCATATTTTCAAATCCGGAATTGTTGATATCATAACACCCGCTGTGTACCCCCAGGAAGAATTCCAATTCGTTGCATCCACTAATGTACTCATCAAATCCGTATTATATCCGTGACAATAAGGCGTTAATAAATATATTGTATTGGGCCAATATGTATTCATCAAATTTAAAGGTCGAATCACTTTTTCTTCAATAACCTGGCTTGCAGGTTTCCCTGTAACTTTTTCCATCAACAAACCAAGTAACACAATGTTAGTATTGCAATACTCATAATTTGTTCCGGGTGGAAAATTAACCGGATGGCGAAATGCTATTGCTAAAAGTGAATCAGGTGGATAGGTCATTAAAAAATTACTTGCAATAAAAGAAGTCCAGAGTTCTCCGTCATCCGAATAGTTATACAATCCGCTTGTCATATTACCAAGCATCCTGATTTTAATTTGATAACCGTTAGGGACATTATATTCAGGCAGATAATAAGAGATTGTACTGTCTAAATTAATTTTTCCCTCCTCAACAAGAAGCAGAAGTGCTAACCCCGTAAATGTTTTAGTATTGCTGGCAATTCTAAAAAAATTGTTTTCATCCATCGGTGCACCGGTAGAAAGATTGCTAACTCCCCGTTTAATAATGTAATCTCCTTCACCTTCCGGAGAAATAAGTGCTATCATTCCCGGTGTACTAACCTGCATAAAAACACTATCGGCAGCAGCTTCAAGCTGTGCTTTTCGTTCTTCCGTTAGAATTTGCTTTTGAGGATTGCCTGTATTTCTAATAATATCATTTGAACAAGAAGAAATTATCAAACCTAAAAAAGACACAGAACAAATCAATACAATTAGTAAAAATAATTTTTTCATCGATATAAAAATTAATTTAAATTCACTTTAAATTAATATTATATCATCAATTTATATGCCAAAAAAGAATATGTAATAATAAGAAAAGAAATCAGATATTGCGATTAAATATCTCTCAATTTGAGAATATTTTCTCAATTTTACTTATAAAATATTTGATTTTTTAATTAAAGATATTAATACCTAATTCAGAATTCTTCTTTGAAGAAATCTAAACCGGTATCATATAGACTAAATAATTTTACATCTGTTTTTTATTTATTTGGAAAATCTCCTACCCTGTTTGCCGCCAGCCATGCAAATGCGGTCATTATATATGCATCATTTATCAAATCATCTTTTGGAATTCTTTCTATAAAATCCATATTTGTATGATATATCCTGAAATAATCAAGCAAGTCCTGAATAAACTGAAAACCGGGAAGACCCGCATCGTGAAACGCTTCGTGGTCGGAGTTTTTCACTATACTGATGCAGACTGTTTGAAATTTCGGGTCATTCAACAAGCTCATCCATTCTTTAAATAAATTCGCGGCACTTTTATTTTCCTGTGCATAGATACCTCTGAAACGTCCTACACCCAAATCCATATTGAAATAAGCATAACACTTTTCTTTTCCAAATTTAAAATGTTTTTCTATATGTGCTTTTGAGCCGAATAAGCCTTCTTCTTCCGCACCCCATAATCCGATTCTTATGGTTCTGCGAGGCTGCAATCCAAGTGTTTTAATTATTCTCAAAGCTTCCATACAGGCAATTACTCCAGTCCCGTTATCTACCGTTCCATTGGCGTAGGAATACGAATCAAGATGTCCACCAATGACAACTATTTCATTTTTTAAATCTGTTCCGGGAATTTCGGCGATTAAATTAAATCCTTTTTCCACCCCGCCTTTTTCTACTTCGATAACAGCTTCCATTTCCACTTTTGCACCTCGTTCGATTGCACCTACAAGCGCATTATATTGCTCGGTAGAAATGGTTATTTGCGGTATCGATTCGGGAACTTCCGGGTCGCCCGCATTTTTAGAGAGATAATCGAAAATGTCTTTAGACTGAATTGCCGCCGTATTAGCCCATACCTGGTTTAAACCATACAATCTCAAACCCGGGTCTACAATCAACGCAGCTTCTTCGTTCATACAAAATTCTACTTTTTTAGCTATGAAATTAAAATACTGCATATAAGCTTCACTGTTACGTTCTTCTACCTCTTTTGCTTTTATTTTTTCAATTGAATCAGTAATAGTAAAATCAGACATTGACTTCAGCGAATCATCCGAGAACCTCGTAACCCAGGGCAGAGTACCAATTCGAGCTGGAATTGGGTCGAATAAGCAAACTATTTTACCTTTCAGTTTTCCTTTATACTTTTCAAAATCTGCATCAGTCTTGACATTAAGATAAATAACTTCCGCTCTTACGATACCGTTTGTACCCGGAGTCCATTCTTTTGGATTCCCTATTATAGGCATTGTATATGGCTCAACTATATTTGCATAAAACTTTTTTAAAGACCAGCTCTTGCCGCTCCGGTTAATATCTTCATAATATACTATTGGTATTTCCCATTCTTTCAGTTTTGCACTTATCCATTCTGCCGACTTTTTGTACTCCGGTGACCACATCAGTCTTCCACCATATAAATAGCAAAAAGTTTTAAGGTTTTCCATAGCCATTGAATTATTAAATGCCTCATTCCTGATTTTATTAATCTCAATAGTATCAACTTTTAAACTTTGAGCTCCTAGAAAAGATACTTGAATAAAAAAAATTAAAAATATTATAACTTTTTTCATTATATTCCTCCAAAGAAATTTTATTTGATTATTTTATTTCAAATTTACGATTTTCTTCCTTCCATTTTTTTATTCCGCCTAAAACATTATAAACATTAGTAAATCCTTTTTTCTGCATAATTTCCAAAGCTTTTGCACTTCTTCCCCCTCCCTTACAATATACTATGTATATTTTATTTTTATTTAATTCATCAAGTTTTTCGGAAAAGTCACTCGATTTAAAATCAAGATTAACCGCATTTGTAATGTGCCCTGCCGAATATTCTTCAGGAGTTCTGACATCTAATATTACAAAATCAGGATTACCGATATTTTCACCAAACATTTTCTCGGCTTGTTCTGTTGAAATATCAAACTTCAGATTCCCTAAAAACTTGCTCACAATTTCATTAAACTCATCGGGAAATTCCATATTTACCATATGGGCGGCATTCTTAATAATATATTTTTTTGAAAGTGGAATTTCCTTTTCAATTTTATCGGCTATATCTATAATTCCCTGCATATCAATATCTCCATAAATCGTAAGCACAGGTACTTTAATTTCCGATAACCTGTCTACAGCAGGAGGGGAAAGTTTTTGGAGTCTGATTCTCGAATCCCATTTTTCAAACGTTTCCAATAACATCGTTTTAACTTTTTCTCTTAGTATCTTATCCATCTGTTCCGGTGTCCGCTTTGGTCCGTCCGTCCAGGAACGCAGCATATATTCAGTTGCTAATTCATTATCCTCTTTTTCAAATGCCCGGTTGACATTCTTTTCAAAATTCTGCCAATCTTTATCCTTCTTATCAAAACCGGATAAACCTGTAGAAACAGGTATAATAGCAATTACTTTTTCGGGATGTGCAATTGCAAAATCTATCGTTATCATACCTCCCATCGATAAACCCATAATTACAGCTTTATCGATTTTCAACTTTTCCATTATGTTATTTAAATCGTCATAATTTGTATAGACATCTAAATCTGATGTTGTCAAACCGTGATTTCTCACATCATACCTTATCACCCTGTAATCTTTAGAAAAATAATCGAACTGGTCATCCCACATTTTTCTGTTGATGAAGCCCCCGTGTATCATTATGAGAGGCACCCCTTCACCTTTTTCTTCGTAATAGATTTTTGCTTTACCTATATCAATATACCCGGTTTTTAATTCACCGGAAGTATTATTTTGTGCAAGCCCAAAGGCATTGCACAAAATAATAAATCCTATTACTAATAAAGATTTTCGCATATTTAGTTAATTAAATTTTATTTAACTATTTTCATTTCCGATATTAAATTTGTTGCTCCGGCATATTTGTCTATAACAAGCAATACATATCTAATATCAACATTTATACATCTTTGAAGAGCCGGGTCGAAATTCAGGTCACTGCTCATAGCTTCAGAATTCCCGTCAAAAGCTATTCCTATTAATTCACCATCCCCGTTCATTACAGGACTTCCGGAATTGCCTCCGGTAATATCATTATCGGTTGTAAAACAAACAGGCATTGTTTTTCCGATTCCGTATATGCCGTAATCTTTATTATTAAATATGGTTTTTAATTTATCCGGGACAATGAATTCTTCATTCGATTCATCTTCTTTTTCCATTATACCTTCAAGTGTAGTAATGTAATCATAATGTACTGCGTCACGCGGGTCGAAAGGCAATACTTTCCCGTATGTAATTCTCATTGAACTGTTTGCATCGGGATAATAATCCTTACCCGGATGCATCTCTCTCAAACCCGATAAATACATACGCTTCGCCCTTACGAGTCGTGCATTGGCAGAATAATATTCCGAAAAAATTTTATTGTTATTTTCAAACATCGAAAAATATGTTAAGACTGCCGGGTCTTGTTCTAAAAGCTTTGCATCAGGATTTTTCAGGAAATTAAACAATTTATCCTGTGTGGAAAAAACCGAATTTTCATAGACATAATCAGCGAATTTGGAAAAATCACCACCGAATTCATTTTCTATTTTTTTAAAAATATCAGGATGAAAATTCTTTGGGATATCTTGATAATAGTATAGCAACATTTTTGCAAATATTTTTTTATCGATAATATAATCATAGTCTTTAAAAAACTGTCCGGCATTGAGTTTTACAGATTCCAATAAATCGGAGGACACATTATTCTGCTTAATTGAATCTACCAGATAAGCATTATTCTTAATAAAATTCAGCATTTCACAACCATATTTATAAGTAGTCTCAAAGAAATAAGAATTAGCAAGAGTATATTTTGTATCTGTTCTTTCTTTATATATATCTTCGAATTCATTTATTACATTTCCATATTTTTTCGACCATTCGGGATTCTGATAGGCTTTTGTTTTAAACTGCTGTTCTTCTTTATACTTACCTTGGACAACTTTTAGTTTTCTTATTGCTTTTGATTCCTCCAAATCTTTTTTCCAGAAATTCGCAAGATAAGCATATTTATCGGCATACTTTATTTTTGTATTTTCATCCGTATCCATATATTCTTTCATAATTTGCATTTTGGCATATTTTAATTTTACCGACCCAATATTGGAAATATCCGATTTTAATTTTACTCCATACGAAGGAAGGTATCTGTCGGTAAATCCGGGAAATCCCCAAATCATAGCAAAATCATTTTCCTTGTAGCCCTTAAGTGAAATTGGAAAATAGTATTTTGATTTTAAAGGTTTATTACCCGGAGAATATTCCGCAGGTTTTCCATCCGGACCTGCATAAATTCTGAACATAGAAAAATCTCCCGTATGTCTTGGCCACATCCAGTTATCCGTATCACCTCCGAATTTCCCGATAGAAGAGGGTGGAGCACCAACCAACCTCACATCCCTGTATGTTTCATAAACATACAGATAATACTCATTATTGTGTAACATAGGATATACTGCCGCCTCATAAGAAGTACCGTTTTTTGCTTCATTTACAATTTTAGCAATAGCTTCACGGATTTTTGTGTTTCTTTCGTTATCAGGTGCCTCGAATGGCACTCCCTCCAATACTCTATCCGTTACTCTTTCTATGCGAACTAATAGGGACGCTGTTTTTCCGGGACAGGGCAGTTCTTCGCTTTTTGATTTAGCCCAGAATCCGTCTTTAAGATAATCATGGGCAACTGTAGAATGTGATTGAATATCCCCGTATCCGCAATGGTGATTTGTAAGTAACAAACCATCGGGTGAGACTATTTCGGCAGTACATTGACCGTAATCGAGCATTACAATTGCATCTTTTATACTTGGATTATTTACATCGTACATCTGTCTAACGGAAAGATTTAATCCCATTTTTTCCATATCCGAATAAATCTTATCGAGATTAGACGGAATCCACATTCCCTCATCAGCAATGGATGAGAAATATGAACAAATAACAAATGTTATAGCAAACAGTAAAGTTTTAATTTTCATAATGTTCTTTTAATTTAATTAAAATTATTTTTTAGATAGTTCTGTTCCATTTTAAAATTAAAGTCTTTCATATTTCGATTTGCTTTTATTTTCATACGATACTTAACTGAAACCAAATTATTAAATTACCTAACGGCTTCCGTTAAATATTGATAAGTTAAAGAATTATTTAAATAGATACTAATTTATTTTACGTAAAAATGTTGTTCTTGTTACAACCGAATTTTAAATAAATGCGGATTTTTGAAGTGGTAAAATAATTTATAGCACGCTGCTTAATGGTTAACAACGTGCTATAAAAATTTAGATTTTATTGCAGTTTAAATTTAAAAGGAATAGAAATTTTTACATCAACAGAATTGCCATTTAATTGACCCGGTACCCAATCCGGCATTAAAGATACTACTCTTATCGCTTCCTTGTCAAGTTCCGGATTTACACTCTTTGAAACTTTTATTTCGTCAATTTTACCGTTTTTCCTCACTATAAAATCTACCACTATATCGCCTTCAATCTTATTTTTCCTGCATTCTTCAGGATATTTGACATTTGAAATAATAAATTTTTGTAATGCTTTAATACCTCCCGCAAATGAAGGCTCAATATCAGGTTTTGTACAAACAGAGTCTTTTCCGTCAAATGGAAAGGCTTTTAAAGTGGAATCATTCACTCCAAATGAAATGAGTAAAATTAGAGCAATGGGCAAAATTAATAAATATTTCAGAGAAGAGTTTATTGTGGATTTTTCTTGTAACATCGCAGAAAATCTCCTTTTGATTAATGATTTATGAATATTGTTTGTTAAATCGTTTACCTGAATTCCAAGCGACAAAGAAAGCAAAAGTTCCTGATAACTGAATCTGTCGAACCCTTTTAACAGGACTCCTTCGTCAGCCAGAAATTCATGCGTTGATTTTAAAGAACTTCGATATAGCCACGTGAAGGGGTTGAACCATTGTACTATTGTTAAGACCTCTAAAACTATTAAATCAAAACTGTGCCATTGCCTGATATGAATTTTTTCGTGAGTAATTATTTTTTCCAGGTCATCTTTATTAAATTTACTATTAAGAAAAACCAGTCCGAAAAAAGAAAACGGTGCATAATTCGAATCGGTAAATACAAATTTTAATCCGTCATTTTTTGTAATTCCATAACGCTTTATTAATCCTAATAACTGGAATATCTGCAAGAAAAATCTGATTGTAAAAATAGCTACACCTGTAAAATATACCACAACTATAACCTGAAATAAGGAAAGGTTAGAATTATATATACTTTGCATTTCATCAGGCTTAACAGTTATAACTTGCATCATTATAGTTGTTGTTACATTTCCGAAACCTGTAACCGCTGAAAAATCAAAAAGCGGAAGAGTCAGCGAAAAAAATATCGAAGAGGTAAGATAGTACCTGTTTACAGTAAAGAATGTATCCTTGCTCATAAAAAGCCACCAGATAAGATATAATATCCCGAGACAGAAAAATGAACGAACCAGATAAATTAGTAAGAAATCCATATCATTTCCTTCCGTTTTTTTTCTTTTTAATTTCCTTATCCATTATTTTTTTTAATTCTTCAAGTTCAGCCAAAGACATATTATTTTCATTTGTAAAAAACGAGACAAGATGTTTGTATGAATTGCTAAAATAGTCTTTCATAAAACTGCCCATAAAATGTTTTGTGTATACCGGTTTACTGATTAAAGGATAGTATTCATATGTTTTACCGTAATCAGTATGACCTATGAATCCTTTTTTTTCGAGTATGCGGATTATTGTTGAGATGGTGTTATAAGCAGGTTTGTTTTTACCCGGGAGTTTTTCTATTACATCTTTTACAAACCCTTTTTCAAGCTCCCACAGAACTTGCATTACCTGTTCTTCTGCTTTTGTTAATGGTATGATTTTCATTTTCAACTATGTTTTTAGTTATCCTGTACAAATATACAACTAATTTTTTAGTTTGTCAACTATAAAATTAGTTGATACTGAAAATAAAAAACCCTGCTATTGCAGGGTCTTTTATTAAAATATTAAATTTAGTGCTTCAACATAGGAATTTTTACTCCGAATTTTTTGCTGTTTTCGATTGCCTTTTCATAACCTGCGTCTGCGTGTCTTACGATTCCCATTCCCGGGTCATATGTCAGACATCTTTCGAGTTTTTCTTCAGCTTCGGGAGTTCCATCGGCAACGATTACCATACCAGCGTGAATGGAATTTCCAATTCCAACTCCACCGCCGTGATGTAAAGAAATCCAGCTTGCACCACCGATAGCATTCAATGCAAAATTAAGAATGGGCCAATCGGCAATAGCATCCGAGCCGTCTTTCATTTTTTCTGTCTCACGGTTTGGTGATGCAACACTACCGCAATCAAGATGGTCACGACCAATAACTATAGGTGCTTTTACTTTTCCAGTTTTTACTAAATCATTAAATACTTTACCGGCTTTTGCTCTCTCGCCATAGCCAAGCCAGCAAATTCTCGAGGGCAATCCCTGGAAGTGTACTTTTTCTTTTGCGGCTTTTAACCATTTATGTAAAAGTTTATCATCGGGGAAAAGAGACATAATAGCATCATCGGTTGTATAAATATCATTCGGGTCTCCCGAAAGTGCTGCCCAGCGGAAAGGTCCTTTACCATCGCAGAAAAGCGGACGGATATATTCCGGCACAAATCCCGGAATTTCAAAAGCTTCAGCAAATCCGTTTGCCTGTGCTTCCCCTCTTAAGTTATTACCATAATCAAAAGTAATTGCACCTTTTTTCATCAATTCCCACATTGTTTTGCAATGTACTACAGCCGTCTTCTTTGCAAGCTCCTGATATTTTGCGGGATTACTTTTTCTTAAGTTTAGTGCATCCTCGAATTTCATTCCCATTGGTACATAGCCGTTAAGCATATCGTGAGCCGAGGTCTGGTCGGTTAATACATCAGGAATTATTCCTCTTTTTAAAATTTCGGGTAAAACTTCTCCTGCATTTCCAACAAGTCCAATAGATTTTGCAATCTTTTTTTCTTTAGCGTCGAGAACGAGTTTCAATGCTTCATCTAAACTTTCCGTCATTACGTCGCAATATCCTGTATCCAATCTCTTTTGTATTCTTGATTTATCGACATCAATCCCGAGAAAGGCTCCACCATTAAGAGTTGCCGCAAGTGGTTGAGCTCCGCCCATACCACCAAGACCCGCGGTTAATACAAATTTCCCCGAAAGCGTTCCGCCGAAATGTTTTTTTGCAGCAGATGCAAACGTTTCATAAGTTCCCTGTAAAATTCCCTGCGTACCGATATATATCCACGAGCCTGGCGTCATTTGTCCATACATTGTCAGACCAAGACCTTCCAGTCGTCTGAATTCATCCCAAGTCGCCCACTTTGGTACGATTTGAGAATTTGATATAACAACTCTTGGTGCATTCTTATGAGTTTTAAAAACTGCAACAGGCTTCCCTGACTGCACTAACATAGTATCGTCTTCTTCAAGTGTTTTCAAAGTGGCAACAATCGCATCGTAGCATTCCCAGTTTCTAGCCGCTTTACCGGAACCGCCATATACGATCAAATCCTGAGGACGCTCCGCTACATCGGGGTCTAAGTTATTCATCAACATTCTCATAGCCGCTTCTGCCTGCCAGTTTTTGCAGGACATTGCCGTTCCTGTTGGTGCTTTTACTTGTCGTGACATAAATTAATTAATAAAATTTTTTATATTTGTGATTATCCAAAAATAATTAAAACTATATTTAAGTAAAATCTATTTAATAGACACAATTTTTATCCCTGTTTTATTTTTTCCTGCTTTTTTATTTTTAATTATAACACATTATTTTATTATGAAAATATATTACGCTACATCAATCAGCGGTGAACAAAACGAAGACTCCGAAAAAACGAATATCGCTTTAATTAATTATTTAAAGAATTTCGGGGAAGTACTAACCGAGCATTTTTCGAATCCTGATTTGCAATTAAAAGGAGAAACCGAACTCTCTAATAAGGAAATTCACGACCGCGATATGAGCTGGCTTCTATCTGCTGATGTTATTGTTGCAGAAGTCAGTAATATAAGTCTCGGTGTAGGTTATGAAATCGGAAGAGCCGTAGAGTACAATAAAAAAATCTTATGCCTTAGAAGAAAATCTCCGAAACGTCTCTCCGCAATGATTTCCGGTAGTGATGCCTTAACATTAAAAGAATATACAAATCTTAGCGAAGGAAAAGTATTTATAGATGATTTTTTCAATAATCTATAATCTTACAAATTTTATGAATCTATAAATCAAAATAATCAGGAAAAAAAGAGTCCGTAAAGCATTACTCTACGGACTCTAATAACTCTATAAACTCAATAAAACTATTTTACCAATACCATTTTCTTTGTATCAATTTGTTTTCCGTCAACTGCAAGTCTATAGAAATACACACCGGATGCAAAATTCGCACCATTGAATGTATACTTTACAATTCCCGGATTTAGTGTCATATTAATCGGATTAAGAATTTCTCTTCCAGCAATATCATACATTTTAAGTGAAACTAATCCTGTTTTCGGGATAGCAAATTCGATTGTAGTCATAGGATTAAACGGATTCGGATAGTTTTGTTTCAAGTAATATGTCGATGGAATTTCCTTACCTGTCCATTCTGTACCGACATAAGGCGGTTTACTAATTTTATGTACATAATAACCACCAACAACAAAACCGGAATCGGTATTAGTCATATAATTACCATAGCCATAAGAACCGGATGTGTTATAAATAATCCAGCTCGAACCTCCGGTAGTTGTTCTTCCGGCAAATCCGTTATTCCCAAATATCCAACCGTTATTAAAGTCTCCCCAGTTCATTGAATATAAAGATGCTGCAAACGGTTGAGGAACTGTATCAAAGCTTGTTCCGCCGTTTGTTGTTCTGCAAAGTCTTGCTGCGCTGGTACCGCAGGCATAGCCCGAATCCGCATTAAAGAATTTAATTCCATAAATATATCCACTACCCATTGGTGTATTATCCAATGATGTCCAGTTGGCACCGCCGTCTGTAGTTTTAATAAGTTTTGGCGCATAATTACTAAAATATCCTGTATTTGCATTAATGAAGCAGGAAGCATAACCTCTGCCATCTATTGTACCTGTCGTTAAGGCTGTCCAGTTTACTCCACCATCTGTAGTTTTCCACGAACCACCAGAACTTGTTGACATTTGGAATAAGTAACCTGTTGTAGCATTAACAAATTCAATTCTTCTTAAATTGTTGGTTCCAAAAGGTCCGGGAACAGAATCCCAGCTTAAACCACCATTTGTGGTTTTACGGAGCGAGCCCAAAGTTCCTGCAATAAATCCCGTATTTGCATTTAACATAGCTATACTATAATATGAAGAAATCGACCCTGTAACAGTTGCTGAAGTCCAGTTTACTCCACCATTAGCTGACAACAATACCTGGTCAAATGTATTACCTGCTGAACCAGGAAATCCAACGACTATTACTTTTCCGTTATT